>JBFLYA010000010.1 GCA_040757115.1 bacterium
TTCCACAATCAATTTCTACCTATTTCTATAAATTTCAATCTATTTCTATTATCTTATCTCCATATCACTCTTATCTCCTTATCCCCTTTCTTACACTTTTGATATATAGCCTGAACGGTTACAAATAATTTAAAAACAGATAGATTGGAATAAGTAATGGCAATATCTGCTGATAATAGACAATCACCAGTGTGTAATATGTCATAATCATCAAAACCTACATGCAGTAACAAAGTGAAGTCTCTCGGATAAAATTAGAAAAGTAATCAATCAGGAATTTTAGATTTTTGGTAACTATTCACCATAGAGACACTCAAGACACAGAGGAATAGAGAGAAGAATAATTTTTTCTTTTGTGTTTTTCGCGTTTTTTTGGTATTTAAAAAGGCTTATAACAGATTGACAAAATCACTGCTCGAAAGCAAGTATTAAAAGCTCAATAAACAACGAAAGATACGAAAGGTGCGAAAGAGAGAATGTGGTAACCGTTCACCGCAGAGACACAGAGACGCAGAGAAAAAATTCGACCTGTGCGGTTAGGTTTAAATAAAATGCAAGAAGCAGATATTCAATGCTACAAACAGGTCGCTCCTACGGAGCTAATTTGATGTTGAGACGATAAATCTATAAACATCTCGCCCTTACAGGGCTGAATATACTTTATAAACTCCGTTAGGAGTGATATATTTGTAGACTGCACAGGTGGAAATTTTGGGGGTAAAGAGAAAGTTCAGAGTGTATGAAGACCAATAAAATCAACGCTCAATTTTATCCGAGAGCGTTCAAGGTATAGAAGGAGCATCATGTTCTATAAGATTCAAAATCATCTGAAGCTAATTCTAAATTATAAACTCCAAAAGAAAGTTGTTTCTCATATGCCAAGGACTATATGGATTGAACCCACCAATTATTGCAATCTTAAATGCATCATGTGTCCTCAAATGATAAATGAGGTTGGAGAACGGGGTTTCATGGAGTTTGATCTCTTTAAGAAAATTATTGATCAATGTTCTCAATTTCAACCAGTTATACAACTTTTTATGGGAGGAGAACCGCTACTTCACAAAGATATTGTAAAAATGATACACTATATTAAAAAGAATGGATTGAAGGTATTACTTGCTACAAACGCAACTCTTCTTAATCAATCTTTATCCTTGAACTTAATAAATTCAGGTATCGATTGTCTGGTATTTTCTTTTGATGGTTATGATAAAACAAGCTATGAGAAGATAAGGGTAGGTGCAGATTTTGATAAAACGCTCGGAAACATTATGAGTTTCCTTGAGATGAGAAAGAAATCAGGAAAGAATAAACCAAAAATAACACTATATAGCCTATGTTTGGATACAGAAAAGACATCTGAAGAAGAAATGGCAGAGTATAAAAAGTTACATAAGGAATTAGAAAAAATGCATGTTGATAGGTTTATTGTTGGAGAAGCTGGACCTTGGGCAGGCAAGTTTGATTATACAAGTAAATTTAAAATTAGAAAACATGGTTCCCGCTTCATTCCCTGTCCGAGGATATGGGATGACATGGCAATTCGATGGGACGGAAAAGTTGTTCCATGTTGCGCAGATCTTAGAGGAGATGTTATTTTGGGAGAGGTAGATAAATTGAAACTTAAAGAGATATGGAATGGAGAACGACTCGTAGCGTTGAGAGAGATGATGATAAAAAAAAAGTATCAAGAAATTGCCTTATGCAGAAATTGTGATGAGCCTTTTCCTCTATCAAACATGATAACATGGGGACTGCCAAATAGTTATATCCCTGTATCCATACTAAGAATAATCCATTCCTAATATCTTTATTTCGAGCAACCACAAGTGTTTACTTCCTATTAACCCAACTTCGCCTCTTAAAAAAATAAGTCTTGTATTATCAACAGGTTACAGAACAGAGAGGTTGAGTTTTGGCACTACAGTATGAATCCCCATAAAATGATTTGACTGTTTTCCCTGGTTGATAAGGTAACTCCAGGGCATTATAAATCTCTTGATGAGATAATTCAGCCTTTGAGGATTTTCTTATCTGAATCAATTGACCATCCTTCCTTTTCAGGGTTGTGGTTATCCGGACTTGCGTCGACAATATCTGGCGAATCCTTGACCAATTATCTTGTATCCCTTTTCGTCGTCCCTTGAAACGAATGGTCTGTCCGATAGGATAAGCAATCACCGTAATATTGTAATCTTTAACAATCTTTCTGTCTAATTTGTTAAAAATTTCGTAACCGTTCACCGCAGAGACGCAGAGGAACAGAGAAGACATGGAAATAAATCAGATAACAGAAAAGATTATTGATGCAATCATTGTCCTACATAGGACATCAAAACCAAATTTGTTAATCAATCATGATATGTCGGTCCTCAAAAGCTTGCACTGATGAAAATCCGTGATGGAATTCTGCGTCTGGTAAATAGTTTTTAATTTTTTCTCTGCGTCTCTGTGTCTCTGCGGTGAACGGTTACGACTATAGATTCTATTTATGCAGGAAATTAGTGACATTTGGGAAACCATCCTCAAAACTCTACTCCCTGAATTTTTCCTAATCCTTACCTATGTCAGTGACAGTGACAGTGTCAGTGAAGAAACTCCTTCAACTCATCCAACACTTCCAACTCTTTCTACTCTTTCAACTCTTCCAGCAGAAGTATAGGCAGGTCTCCCAAGCCTTCATTCTTCTGCAATTTCTGCCCGTTTTAGTCTGAGGTCTGATGTCTATAGTCTACTGTCTGAATCACACTTCAACCTATTTCACAGGTCGAAAAATTTTATGCTTCCCATAAGATTTTGCCACTACAAATGGATTTTTTAAATATTTAATTTTCTAACTCATTGATATTATTGATATTTCATTTTTAAAAATGGCAAAAATTAGACCAAAATGGTCGTTTTAGTATGAAGTTGGGTCAAGATAATCGCAAAGTTATAACCGACTTCCTTATTTTTCAATGGGTTTGGAAACTTATCCCTCTTAAAATTGTCAAAGTCAGGAAAAAATTTAAAAAAATCCTTGACTTCTATATGGTAGTCTAACCTGTTACGGAAATCAGTTCTGAAGAGTAAATTTTTAGGATTCTTCTTTTTAAGATACGCTTTGGGTACAAGATGATATGTTAACTTAAAAATGCGAAACTTGGGTTATGATAAAATATCCTGCCCATCGGCAAAGAAAATGGTAACACCCAAATGCCGAAGATATGATATTTAGGCAAAGTGGTAAAAGTTTGTAAATCTTACATCAAGAAGATTTCTCAAATGTGACACATACATTGCCCATCAATTTTTTGATATTCATAGTGGAAATAATTTTGTCGTAGAATCTGCCCAATATGTCCAGAAGGACGAATCTATGGAGATAGAGTTCGACAAATGAGTAGTATTTTATATTAATTAAACGGAGCCCCGCTGACTCAAATATCTTAACTAATTTTCTAATACTGCTGTATGTATAATAAGTTTTCCATGATTCTTCACCTCTTACCATTTTATGAAACCATAAAGGTGTTAATTTCGACAGGATAAATTCTGGTGCAGTAGGATTTGGAATAGATGCGACAAAAATACCGGATGGTTTTAAAACTCGATAAATTTCACGAGAAGTTTTGTTTAAGTCTATAATATGTTCTAATACATAACTAGCAAATACTGCCAGATATTTGTTTGATTCTACTGGGAACATCGATTCAATCGAGCACTGCCAACATTTATCTACACATGGATGAACTAATGCACAATCATTTATATCAACACGGTCACAAATATAATTGCATCCAGCATGAATTAGATGGTTTTCAATAAAAAGATTTTTGCCGGCACCAATATTCAAGATTCGAGGAGTATCTTCTTTCTCCTTCTGTAAAACTCTAATGAGTTGTTTTATAAGACAGTGTTGAGCAGGTGTTTCCATAAATTATTCGAACTGTGCGGTTATCTTTTCAACTCCAGATTGGAGGGCGACATTATACGCTCCGATAGGGTCTATCATCCTTACTACTATGAATTCCTCCGATTTCCTGCAGCCCCCGGTGCTCTCCTGATTAGAGATGATATTTCGTAGTCAGAATTGCTGCCTTCCGCCCGTTGCACAGCCCCGACTTTCCTCCTTCCTTTCGCCATGGCTTATCCTAATTCTTCTGCAATTCTATGAAGATATTTTTTGATATAGTTGTTTTCGCCTAATTTCTTTTTAGTGTGCGTAGCAGGCGCATAAGTGCCATTTCCGGCATCCAATTATAAAATCTTTTTTTACACCGCCAGGTGGCTATCAAAGTATATAATTGAACTACTATTTTAAGTAGTCCTGTTACTTTGTCTTCCACATCTAAAAATCCTGAGAGTTCAGATACCCGTTCCAGGAATTTGCGGTGTTCATCTGACAAATATGTCAGGTTAACATGGTTATAATCATAATTTGACCAGTCCTCGAGGCGCTGTGGAAATTTATTTCCCATTTCCTTGCATCGTTCAAACAAATCAGTACCAGGCATAGGAACAAATAGGGACAACTTGTATAGTTTTGCCTGTGGATTTTCTTCTCGCAGTCGAACCATGAGTTTGAGGGTTTGTTCCACCTCTTGCCGTGTTTCATCTGGCAATCCTGCCATGAAACTGTATACCGGGATAATCCCGGCATCACGCAAGTTTCTATTGATTTCCAACACCTGTTCTACCTTGATGTCTTTATATATGCTGTTGAGTACCCGGTCAGAGCCAGATTCAACCCCTACGAAGATTTGTTCTACACCAGCCCGACGCATCAGTTGAAGGAATTCTGATGAACTTCTGTGCAGAAAGTCAACTCGACAGTTAGCATTGTAAATGTGAACTCCCAAACCACTTTCAATAAGCATTTTAAAAATTTGTTCTACTCGATGACGGCTGCCAAAGAAGTTATCATCCAGAAGGAAAATACCGCCGGCATTATAATTTTTCACCAAATTGGTAATTTGTTCTATCACTTTCTCAGGGGACATACCACGCCAGGAAGATTGGTAGAATTTTGTATTATAACAATATGCACAACGAAACTTGCAACCGCGGCTGGTAATAATTGGCAAACTGGCTCTCTTGATTCGTAACGGCTGTGTTTGATAACTGCTCAAGTCTAACAGGTCATAAGGTAAAGGAGGCAATTGCTCAAGGTCATACAGAGGAGGAGGATTAGTGGAAACTATTTTCCCATTTTTGCTGTAGCAAATTCCTGGCACATTAGACCATTCTTTTCTTTCCTCCAAAGCCTTGATTAATTCAGAAAAAGATATTTCTCCTTCTCCAACACAGACAATATCTACCATCTCGGATTGGACTATCTGTTCTGGTAGCAAACTGGGATGAACTCCACCCCAGACGATAGGGAGCTCTGGTGCCATTTTTCTGACGGCTTGAGCTATCTCCATAGCGTGCCCAATTTGTGGGCCGGTCATAGTAGTAATACCAACCGCCAAAGTCTGAGGTTTGTTCACGGCGCGACGCAATACATCACGCCACCCCGGTTCTTTTCGTTGGTCAATGATGGTTACAGAATGCCCCTTTTGAACAAGTGGTGCGGCTACATAGAGTAAGCCCAATGGCAAAATTTGCTCACTGGATTTAGTGTAACCTGTATGAGGGAAAAGTAAAACTATGTGTCCCAATCCTTTTCTCCTGGAAATAGGAAGTAGAGAGTAGAAAGTAGAGAGTAGAAAGTAAGGAAAGACAAGCCTTTTCTTTCTCTTTCTACCCTCTAGTATTTTCATCCTCCTATGTGCCGACTTGTCGGCATGTCCGTTCTCCTGAAAATGTAAAATGGGACGCAGATTTTCGCAGATGAACAGGATTAAAATTAATTTTTTATTATTGTATTTCTATAGTTATTTCCTTATTGTTTCTTGATGTTTTTAGTGCTTTAGTGGTTTTTCTTTAAAATCCTGTTAATCCTGTAAATCTGCGTCCTATTAATTTTCATCCCCCTTTGTGCCCACTCCCTGTAGGCATGAGCGTTTCTCCTGAAAATACTTTTTTCACCGCACAGACGCAGAGGAAACCACAGAGATATTTTTAAAATTATTTCTTCTCTGTATCTCTGGTTTATCACTTTCTTGCTTTTGATTCCAAAAATGAATGGCAAATATCATTGCCGCAAGTGTCCAAAAAACACGGACAGTAGTATTTATTCGCAAGTTCCAGTCCCCCACTCCCTGAACTAATATTGCAATGAAGCCCGCAAGAGAACCCAAATTAATTGCATTCAACAGATTATCTTTACCTTTAAGGTTTGAAATTCCTACCCTGATGACCATAAAACAGATGGATAAGAATAAGAGTATTCCAAAGATACCCTGTTCGGCGAAAATCAATAGGTAAATATTATGAACCGGCGGGTCCATTTTCCCCCACTGTATACCGGAATAGTCATAATCCGACATTACAAAGGTAAAAGAATTTAAACCTGTGCCCCACCAAAAATTCGATTGTATCATCCGCCAGGCAATGTACATACATTCAACCCGGGAACTAATTGATGCTGGATCGCTAAGAATAAACTTTTGGATTATAGTCCCTGAAAATAAAAGTCCAATGACCAATGCAGAGCCCAAGATAAATATCAGTGTAATAATTCTCTGGCGACCCACTGCTGGACGTAAGAACAATATTACCATAACGGAGGTTGCGAAACTAATCCAACCACCACGAGAAAGCGTTAATATGAGTGCCATTTCTCCAAATACCAGAATGGCTATACATAGTGCCTTGTACCAAATCGAGATTCGGACAAATATCAAGATAAATGCCAGAGGTAGTAACATTACAAGATACCCAGCAAATATATTTGGATGACCTAACATCGCCCCGACCCTGCTGGCGGTTCTCATTCCCAGTTCTTCAGTAACCATTTCGGGAGATTGACCCAGTCGCTGGAGTGGAAGGTTCAATCCACAAAAATGTTGCATCAATCCATATATTATCTGCAAGAATACCCCTATCATCAATGCCGCGACAACCAATTTTATCTGATTACGAGTTTTTCCATAATTGACAAGATATATAAAAAGTAACAACATTTTTGTCATAGAGATAATTTCATAAGCGGCCATAGTGCGATAGGGGGAAAAAATTATGCTCCCAAGTCCCAAAATGATGAGCAATAACCAAAATATCGCTACCGCAGGTATTTGAATTGATAACCGTCTGGTGATAAAGTCTTTAATCAAATATGCATACAATATGACGAGAAACAAATCTGTTACCTCGATACGCAATGCCCATTCTCCACCAAAGTGAGGGTAATATTTCAAGAATTTAGACAAACTCAATGGGAGAACCATGAGCAGTCCAATGAGAAAAAAAACTCGTGGGTTTCCCGAAAGTATGGCGATTACAGAAATGAATAAACTTAACAAAACAGAATAACCGATAATTGGAGTGTTTTCAAAAGCAACAATCAATACTATGCACCCTATAATAGAAAAAAGAAAGATTAGAATTATATTGCCTGGAATTTTATGAGAATATCGTACCTGGAGATGATTCATAAGATCTATTTCCCTTATTTTGAAACAATTATCAACCCCATTTTACGGAGATTGCATTTATTCAGTATGTTTCTATAAGATTTGATTTCTGACCAGTGGCTTACATTCGACATCACCAGGAGCATTGTGCAATCCACAATTGATGGGAAGGCAAATGCTGATGGGTCTTCCATCACAGAATCCGAACTCAGCAGAACAACATCAAATTGTTCCTGCAATTGGGTTAGTTTTTCCTTCAGTTGATTTGATGTCATCAGATGGGTCATTCCATAATTGCTCTTGCCGGCAGGTAAGAAAAATACTTTGGGATAGTCAGTTAGGTGAATGAGTGAATCAGTTAATGGCTGGGTCCCATCAAGCATATTCAAGAAGCCCGGCGAGGAAGAAACTTTAAATTCTTTACTCAATAGATTGTCTTTAAAGAATGCATCTATAATCAGCACCTTGCGATTTTGATCTATAGCAAGAAACTCAGCCAGTTCTAATACAAACTGACTTGTTACTTCGGGCAAGTAAGGACATGAAAGCATCAGGCAATACCCTAGTTCAGAGCCACCAAGTTCGAAGTGCAACTGCATGGCTAATTTGTGATATGATTTGTTGTATTGGTTATTTTTCTTATACTGTCTCTCAGACCACCCTGATAGCCAACCCTTTTTCTGTTCAGGGATGAATTTGGAAGGTGTTTTATTCCTATGTATGCCCAAATGAATATTTCCATATACTGGAATATCCAGGATATGTCCAACATCATCTTCACTGTAAATAGTTTCATTAAAATAGTTAGCAATGAAGCCGGCAATGATGCCTAATAGTATTCCTATCAGCACGGCTATAAACAAATACAGTTTTACCTTTGGCCGTATAGGTTTCTCCGGTATCTGGGCTGTTTCGATAAGTTTCAAACTTGCAGTTTTCTCTGATTCAGTCACTGCGGAGATAAAAGCTTGTCGCTGTTTACTCAGTAAAGTCCGATATTCCGTATCTGCCAGAACAAGTTCCCTCGTGAGTCTCTGCAAAACACGCTGTTTGAAAGGCAAGTCTTTCAGACTATTTTTATATTGATTTACAATCTCCTGGATTTCGGTTTCCCCTGCTCGAAGTTGAGCCAATTGAACCAGGAGGTTAGTGCGCTCAGCACGTAAACTGGACCAGATTGGATTGGATTTTTCTACTTTACCGCTAATGACCATTTCTTCCGACTCTTTAAGCATATCCTTCAACTTGCTAATATTACTTTTTAATTCCTCGACTTCCTGAGAATCCTCTGTATATCTATTCTGCATTTGAATCAACATCATTTCATAGCTTAGCAGATTTGCCTTCATCTTGCTGTGAATTTCGTTGAGACTCAGAGACCGAGAATCAATCTCCATTTGTCCTTCATTTTGAAGTAAACGCTCTATCTCCGCCAGGCGTGCTTCTAATCCCTCGATGGATGCCCTGGTGGTTAATAATTCTGCCTCCTGGTCAGTTAATATCTTGACATCACTATGCTCTTTTTCGAACTCAAATTTGATATTGTTCTTAACAACATAATCCTCTAATTCTTTTTCTATCTTTCCCAAATTTTCGTGGGCTCTTTTCACCTGTGTATTCAGGATATTAGCGGCAGATATCGCTTCCTCTCCGTGTTGTTGTCTCCTATATTGGAGATATACCTCAGTGAGTTCATTAGCGATTTCCGCCACTCTCTTGTTAGGACCAAGAAGACTAATCTCGGCGACATTAGAGTTGCCAATGGCACGAACATTGATGCCCTTCTGGAAATCAAAGATAGTTCTTGCTAATTCTATTTCTTCCGGTGTAAGATTAAATGGACTTTTCTCAGGTGGAAAGAAAAAATTCTTAACGCGTTTGTACTTCCGTCCAATCCATGAACGACTCCACATATCGGTGATGTGGCGTATCAGTGGGTGATAGACATCGTCATACTTAAGATTAAGGTTCTCTACAACTTTTTTCACCAGCGGCCCAAGTTTGACCATTTCTGCCTCGGTTTTAGCCTCTTCTGCCTTGCGAAAAACATTCCACTGCCCATAGAATTGATCTTTAAGTTCATCTTTTTCCTTCTCGACCAAAATCTTAACCGAAGCTTTGTAGACCGGCGGAAATAGTTGAATGTAAAGCAGAGTTAGAGCCACCGTAAATAGACATGTGCCCAGCACAATCCATTTGTACCGAATGGTAATATTCCAAATTGTGTTTATTGACCGGCGGACATCAAAGGAATCAATTTCCATAATTTACTCCTCTTCTCCTAAAATTTCTATTAACCGTAATGTGGTCAGGATATCAATAGCTCCTGTAAGGATTTTGTTTATATGCTGGTCGATAAATATATCTACACGGGCAATGAAGGTCTTTGGAACGAAGATTATATCATCCGCCTGCAAGGGGACATTGTGCAAAGTTATGTATGAAGCACTCTGACCTTTCAACTGCAAATTAACGCGGGTGGCGGTAAGGTAATTATCTTCGGTAACTCGAATGATTATGACGCTGTTTCGTTTCGCCTCATTGGTGAAGCCACCGGCACGAGTTACTGCCTGAAGAGCCGTGGCGGCATCGTGGAGAGATACGATTGACGGAGTAGTAACTTCGCCGATAACATATATCACCGGCGGCTGAAATTTTGTTACAATTACTGTTACTTCCGGCTCTTTCAAGCGGTGTGAAAACATCTCGGTTAACTTTTTATCCAATTCCCCGGGCGTTAAACCGGCTGCCTTAACATCGTCAAGGATAGGTAGAGATATGTAACCGTCAGGTCTGATGGTGCATACACGGGTTATCTCAGGATGCTTAAGTAAAACTACTTCAACAATGTCCTCCGGGACAAGAACATATTCTTTATGAAACCGTGTCGTAGCCACCGCGATTTCAGGCAAGACCGACATACGAATTTCATCACCTTTACTAATCTTCGCTGACCGATTAGTGGTTACACATCCCTGTGTCAGTAGCATAATTGTAAAAATTACTATAACTTTAAATAATCTTTCCGTCTTTTTCATAATCTTAATTCGTAGGTATTTAGTCTGTAATAAAAGGGAAGAACTGGAGAAACGCTCATGTCCACAGGGATGGACACAAAGGAAGATGAAAATTGAGTTGAAACGCAGGATAGAGCCTGCGGCTACCAACCTTCCCGAGTCCCGAACCCCGAGTTCCGAGTCCCCATTTTCAGGAGAAATAGCCACTTTCCCTTTCTCCCTTTTCCCTCATTTACACTATCTACTACCTGCTTTTCTTTTATTTATCAATGTCATTTTTAGCAACCGTTACTTGTAACCGTTCAGGTAATCCTTTACCGCAGAGACGCAGAGAAACAGAGAGGAAAATATCTTTTTTTTTCGTGTTTTTCGCGTTTTTCGGTGTTTAAAAAGGCTTAAAAACAGTTAGTCGAAAGTCCGTATTAAAAGATTAATAAACAACGAAAGACCCGAAATGTACAAAAAAAGGAAATCTCTGTCTCTGGTGAATAGATTTTAATTTTTTCTCTGCGTCTCTGTGTCTCTGCGGTGAACAGTTACCGTTACTTTTTCCAATGTTTTTTCTAATTCCTGGCAAAATCTTTCCCATGAGTAATTTTTCTGCATCATTTCTTGAGCACGATATCCACGGCGTTGTGCTTCTTCTGGATTAGAAATGACATCCAACATTGCCTCTTCTAATGCCTTTGCATCCTCTGGCGGCACAAGGTATCCTGTCTCTCCATCCTGAAGTATTTCTGGTATGTTTCCAACCCGTGTTGCTATAATCGGCTTACCAACAGAACAAACCAGCGACAACACTGCACTCTGGTATAAATAGGTATAAGGTAACACAACTACATCACTGGCAATTAAAAAGTCTCTTGCTACCTCTTCTGACACAAGTTCTGGACGAAATAATACCCGCTGACCAATCCCAAGTCTTTTCACCTGCTCAAAATACGGCTTCAAACTCACCTTCCATGGCCGACCGATGACCAATAGTCGAGCCTTTGGCTCTTGAACTAATACCCCAGCAAAGGCATCTAACAAATATTTCAAACCCTTATTTTTCTTAATCTGTCCAAAACAAAGTATAATTGGTTCATCTATCTGTAACCCCAATTTTTCTCGCGATATAATTTGGTCTTTGCGACAAAAAGTTTTCTCACCTTCACTCATTCCAAAAAATAGTACCTGAATTTTGGACAAAGGAATTCCAAAATTAGAAATAAGTTGATTTTTGCCGTATTCGCTGAATGCCAAAATGGCCGTAGCGTTATTATATATCTTGCGATAAGAATGACGATATTCTTTATTAGAAGACAACGGCAATATATCATGGGCTCCAAGTATAGCAGGAATACCATGATTCCGCAAATTTCGGATAAATAGATTATCCAGAGTAATTTGCAAGATATAGTAATAAATTACCACATTCGGCTGAAAGCGACAAATTTGCCTCCAAACTCTTATTAAAGAACGGACATAGTTGATTCCTTTCACTACAAAATTATAATTCCCAACTATGCCCTTAAAAGGGGTAATTTGCTCAAATTCAGACTCCACATTTAGAAACGGATATTTCTCGTTTGTAGCCAAAATAACCTTGTGTCCCTTTTGGGCTAAATAACGACAAATCTCCTTGTCGTGCAAACCAAGAATATGTCCAATAGGATCTGCAAAAAATATTTTCATTTTACATATTTTTTAATTTGAGGATGTTATGTTTCAATCGGTGCATAAATCAAATTATATCTCAATGTTTGGACACGCTAAACACATACTTCAATTTACTCTTAAATCAAAGATTAGAATACAAAAGTAGTGCTATACACCTTGACCCGCCATAACTGCCCATATAGTCCGAATTAGTATTTTAAAATCCAGCCACAAAGAATAGTTGTCAATATATTCCAAATCCATACGCATCCATTCTTTAAAGCTAATCTTATTTCTACCGCTTACCTGCCATATACAGGTTAGCCCAGGTTTCATGCTCAATCTACGATATTGATATGATTCGTATTTCTCCACCTCTTCAGGTAGAGGAGGACGGGGACCAACTATACTCATTTCTCCCTTGAGAACATTGAAAAATTGTGGTAATTCATCAAGACTGTATTTTCTTAAGAAACGGCCGAATTTAGTAATCCGAGGGTCATCGCGGATTTTAAATACAGGCCCATCCATTTCATTCAGATGTTCCAGAGAATTCCTCTTTTTCTCTGCATCGATAACCATAGTGCGAAATTTGTAGAAGCAGAATTGGCGACCATTAAGTCCAACGCGGGTTTGTCGGAAAAGAACGGATTCCCCCTGGCGAGAGGTCAATTTGATAATAAGAATTATCGGTAGCATCAGAACCGGACCCAGTACCAATAGTCCCAACAATGCACCTACCCGGTCAAAGACGCTTTTCACAAAAAGTGCCATATTTTTCTCTTCAGAAATAGAGGGAAAAGCAAATTCCATTTTTAAAATTAACCTCCCGCATTTCTTCCTGATATCTCTCTAATTCCCCTCCCTCTAACATAACTGGGATATTTGTAACCCTATTTCACAGGTCGAATTTTTTTACTAACTTAAGTATAACACAGATGCTATGTTATGTCAAGAAAAAACTTTAGGCTGAAGTTTTGAATGTTGTTTCCTTCAGCCTTCAGCCTATAACCTAATTTTCATCGCTCTGTCCTCCACAGGTTAATGTTCGTTCCCCCAAATAACTAACCCATTACTTAATCCTAAAAAAATCTTCTTGACTTTTATTTTATTTTGTGATATATTATATTTTACAGGAGGTGAGAAAATGAATATCAATGATATTAAGACAAAGGCTAAAGAAGTTGGGGTCAAAGCAGGTAAAATGAATAAAAGTGACCTGATTCGAGCCATCCAATCTGCCGAAGGAAATTTTCCATGTTTTGAGACAGCGACAGATTATTGTGACCAGAGTAATTGTGCCTGGATGGAAGATTGCCTATCCAATAAGAACAATTAGGAAATATTCAGCCATCAGGTAAAAGAAGGTTAAGGCAATGGTTAAGGTTAAGTAGAAGGAATTAAATGTTCCACAGTAACTAATCCTTTTTGTTCAACCTCCTTCAACTGATGGCTGAAAATTAGGTGGTGTCTGAAAATAACTCTAATAGTGAAATCTATGCAGATTTGGTGTCCAAAAGGGATTTCCTCCAAAGAGCAAAATGCAAAACTCGTTTATAGTTTATGGTTTATAGTTTATAGTCTATAGTCCTTCAACTATCAACTATCAACTATAAACTATAAACTATCTTTGCCAAAGTTCAGTAAAATTATCTCTTTCCTTTCAGCGTTAAAATACTTGAAGCAAAGATATTACCAAATTCCTCCAACTCTTTGAGAAACCCTGCTACTTCCTCTTTGAAATTTGATTTGTAATTTTGCATTTTGATATTTATATTTGATATTTAATATTTGATATTTGATATTTATTTGTTGTCTCCCTCAAATCCTATTTTGCAGAACCCTATACACTATTTTAACCTTCATGCTAGATTAAGACACCACCGAAAATTAACGCCTGAACGCTTACAAAATACGAGGAGATATGTGATGTCTTTTACTATTCTTCGCACTGGTGTTGGTTCATCACCATCAATATCCACCATTAAAACACTTCAAAAATTAGGTGTAAGAGTTATAGGTGTGGATAGTCATCCGTTATCTATTGGTTTTTATTTTGCCAATGTTGGATATTGCATCCCAAAGGCAGATGCACCTGATTATATTTCTACCTTAATAAAAATTTGTAACAAAGAAAAAGTGAATGCTATCTTACCCGCTGTAGATGAAGAATTAGTAGTTTTATCGAGGCATAAAAAAGAATTTGAAAAAAAGGGTATTTTGCTTGCGGTGGCAGAAAAGAAAGTAATTGAAATCTGCTTTGATAAACTAAAAACTTACAACTTTTTTCTTCAGAATAACATTTCGACCCCTTCTACTTTTGATGCCTTAAAGGTTAACTTAAAAGAAATAATCTATCCCAGTATTATCAAACCCCGCTTTGGTCGCGGACAGCGCGATGTCTATAAGATTAATAATCAAAGGGAGTTTAAATTTTTTAGACAGTATGTTAAAAAGCCTTTAGTTCAGGATTATATTGAAGGACAGGAATATACGATTGATATTCTGGCTGATTTTAATAGTAAAGTTTTATGTCTTGTGCCGCGAAAAAGACTTCAAGTTGAATCAGGTATCTCAATTAAAGGAATAACAACTTATAAAAAAGAAATAATTGATAGTTGCCTTGATATTGTCCAAAAATTAGGCATAATTGGACCGGCTAATATTCAATGTTTTATTGATAAAAACAATACCTTACTTTTTACTGAGATTAATCCAAGACTGGGGGGAGGAGTGGCACTTTCAGTCGCCGCTGGTTCAAATATTCTGCCAAATTTAGTCAGATTACTTCAAGGTAAATCAGTAAAACCGTGCCTTGACTTCCAGGAAGATTTATTAATGTTACGATATTGGGAAGAAAAATTTATGTAACCGTTCAGGCTATATATCAAAAGTGTAAGAAAGGGGATAAGGAGATAAGAGTGATATGGAGATAAGATAATAGAAATAGATTGAAATTTATAGAAATAGGTAGAAATTGATTGTGGAAAACAACAAATTTCCATAAATTTCTATTAGTTTCTATTAATTTCAATTTTTTTAATAATATCTCCCTATCTCCTTAATCTCCACATCTCCTTTTGTTACACCACCTGAACGCTTACGGAATTTGGAATTTGTGATTTGGAATTTCATAGCCATATCTGGGTCAAATTTCGATTAATAAGTGCTATAATTACTCGTGCCTTACTTTATCCATTTCCACCTTTTCTCGTTTCCCACTTTCAGTAACAGTAGATGATTCTTTGGATATTTCACATTTATCTTGAAGGGTTAAAGTTGGCTGAAGGGTAAAGGTATTTGGAACAGAGTAGGATAATGGTAAATTAATAAGTAAAGGAGAGGATTCCAGAAATTGTTTGGGTAAAATCTGGTGTGGGACAAATCTGATGTTATCCTCTGTCAATAAGGCATTTTTGGTATATTTACATCCTGGATTCCAGAGTAGCCATTCATCTACTCCGTGAGCATAGAGCGCATTGATTTGGTCTCTGACTTCTTTTGCCCCATAGGTGTATTCAAGTGAAAAATCCTGGAGCCAGGGTCGAATTTTACAGTTTGTCTCTTTAATCTGTTGATTTGCATCTTTTATACTTAAGAAAATAGTTTTATAAGGTTGCGAATCAGGGTTAGATATGCCATAAGAGCCTTTGGCATAGTGAGAAGGATAGACCATTGGTGAGATAAAATCTACATATTCAGCTATCTGCTTAAATTTTTGACCTATACCAATCCCATTTTTGCAAAGCGTAGTTAAACCAAAAACATCTATGGATAAAAATGCAGCTGCGCCGAGTGTTTGTTTAGCAAATTTGATAAATTCAATAATGGTATCTGCCTGTTTTTGCGTAGAATGTTCCTCGCCATACCAACAATTACTTATCAAGCCATCTGACGGGAATCTGACATAATCGAACTGAATTTCATCAAAACCTCTCTTAATCGCATCCATAGCAATATCAACATTATATTTCCAGACCTCTTTTAGATAAGGATTGACCCAACTTTGACCTTTGTCGTCGCGCCAAACCTTACCTGATTTATCCATAACCGCTAAATATGGTTTTTTGGTTGCCAGCCAATTATCTTTAAATACAGTAATTCTGGCAATTTTGTAGAGGCCGTATTCATCACATAAAGCGATAATTTCATCAATATTTTTAATTCGTCTCTTAACAGCCTTAATTTCTTTTGCCAATGGCACATCTACATCGTAGGCAATAATTCCATCTACTTCTTTAATGTCAATTACTACGGTATTAAGTTCAGTTTCATTGATTAAATTGAGGGTTTTTTGAAAGAGGTTTTTACTCCCTGCAACCCAACTGGTAATATGGATTCCTTTGACTTTAAATGGTGACGAGATTGCAGTAGGTGAGCCTGGCGAGGTAAATTGTGCCTCACTGTTTATAGGGCAGATAGGATATATAAGACAGATAAGGAATATTAAAATCAGTTTATTCTTCCTGTTTAAATTCATAGACTTCAGTTCCGCCGGCGTAAATTCCACGAACATTCAATCTAAACTCTTCAGGATTACTGGAGGCATCGAGTGCATCTTCAAAGGTAACTAAACCATTTTGATAAAGGTAGACCAATGATTGATTAAATGATTGCATCCCATAAAATTTTCCGCCAGTAATAGCTGAGGAAATTTGAGGTGTTTTTCCTTCTTCGATTAACTTTCGGACTAACGGTGTTACGGTCAAAATTTCCACAGCCGGCACCCGACCATGACCATCCGCTCTTGGTAATAATCGTAGAGAAACTATGCCTTTCAAGACAAGTGAGAGCTGCATCCGCACCTGGTTATGTTGATAAGGTGGGAAGAAATTAATTATTCGTTCTACTGTTTGAGGGGCATCAATTGTGTGCATTGTTGTTAATACTAAATGTCCGGTTTCTGCGGCAGACAAGCACGCTGAGAGACTTTCTATATCACGCATTTCACCTATCAGTATCACATCTGGATTTTGACGAACAATGTGTTTTAGTGCCTCAGCAAAGGAAAGGGTATCCATTTCTACTTCTCGTTGTTCAATAACCGATTCCCGATCTCGATGTAGAAATTCAATTGGGTCTTCCACCGTAACGACATGAGCCCGACGAGTAGAATTTATGTGGTCAAGCATTGCGGCTAAAGTTGTAGATTTACCTGAACCCGTCGCCCCGGTAACGACAATTAATCCCCTTGGGATACTGGCTAAATCCCGAATTACCTCAGGCAAATATAACTCTTCAAAACCCGGTATCTCAAAAGGAATCATTCTAAAAACAAGTGCTGTGGTATTTCTTTGACAAAACATATTACATCTAAATCTACCAATCCCGGAGGCACTATAGGCTAAATCCAATTCATAGCTTTCTTCAAATTTCCGTTTTTGGTCATCATTCATAATCGAATAGGCTAATTCCGAGGTTTCCGCTGGTGAAAGTCTGGGAAATACATCCACTCTATTATCTTGCATCATATAGGTTAATTTACCATCTATCCGCAAGACCGGTGGACTACCTACTTTAAGATACATATCTGAGGCTTTTTCATTTACCATTTTTCGTAAATATTCATTAACATGCATCTTCTTCTGAAAATAGTAGTCACTAGTTAGTAGTCAGTAGTCAGTAATTACTGTCCACTGGTTACTAATCACTATTTTTATCTCCTTTCGAAAATAGTAGTTAGTAGTCAGATTAAGGAATATTCTGTCTACTATCTACTTAATTCAATCTGCCTGTCTTCTTAAGAAAGTAGGGATTTCGAAGAGGTCGCTATTATAAACATTAATTCTTTCCTGGATTGCTTCCTGTTGTTTTTCATATTCGGCTTTTTTAAATATTTTTTCTCCTTTGAAACTTTCCATATCTATTGTTTTCGCTTGTGATTGTGGCACTCGTTCTATTTTTGGAACTGTTTTCCCAAATCCCGTGGCAATAACTGTAATTTTTATTTCACCCTGAATCGCTTCAGAAGTAACCGCACCGAAGATAATATTTGCATTTCTATCTGCCTTTTCTGTAATAAAAGTAGCGGCTTCATCTATTTCGGATAAAAGCATATCTGTTCCACCAGTAATATTTATCAATATTCCTTGAGCACCCTCAATAGATGCTTCTTCTAACAAGGGGGATGAAACGGCATGTTGAGCGGCATGTAGGGCTCGATTTTCACCGGTGCCGACTCCAATGCCCATCAGTGCATTTCCTTTAGAAGACATAATCGTCCGCACATCGGCAAAATCAAGATTAATTATTCCCGGGATAGTAATTAAATCTGATATTCCTTGAATAGCCTGTCTTAAGACATTATCTGCGACTTTAAAGGCATCCAGGATAGTTGTATTTTTTTCAACAACACCTAATAATTTTTGATTGGGAATGGTAATAAGTGTATCAACCTTATCAACGAGTTCTGCTAAACCTAATTCACCCTGCTGGATGCGTTTTTGTCCCTCAAATAAAAATGGTTTAGTCACAACGGCAACAGTAAGAGCACCTGATTCCCGTGCAATTTCCGCAATAATTGGTGCGGCTCCTGTACCTGTTCCACCACCCATACCCGCGGTGATAAATATCATATCTGATCCGACTAATGCTTCCTGGAGTGTTTCTCTATCTTCTTGTGCGGCTCGCTGTCCTATTTCTGGATTAGACCCAGCACCTAACCCTTTGGTCAATTTATCACCAATCTGTATTTTGTATGGGACAATTGATGTTTTTAGCGCCTGGGCATCCGTATTAGTTACTATAAATTCAATACAGCTATTGCTCATTCGATTAGCAAACATACCATTGACCGCATTACTTCCCCCTCCGCCAACACCAATTACTTTAATCTTCGTTGGTGATGTTACATCATTTTCAAATTCAAAACCCATGAATTTTTACCCCCTTGTGTTTGGTAACTGGTAACTGGTAATTAGTTACCAATTACCAGTTACCACTTAACCGATTAGTTAGTTTATAATTTCGTGAAGCCCTATTAATTTTGGATTTTAGATTGGGAAAAGATTTCCATCAATCCAACATCTAAAAGAATTCTCCAACCCATTCTTTCATTCGATTCAGAACTCTTTGAAAGGCATTTCTTCCACCCAATTTAGTTTTCTTGCCTTCTAATTTATGCATCATACCATAAGTTACCAGTCCGACACCCGTTGAGTATAGTGGTGAATTAACCACATCGACTAAACCACTTACTCCCCGTGGGAAACCAATTCTAACGGGTAAATCAAATACCCGTTCGGCTAATGCGGCTGTGCCTTCTAACATCGAAGCGCCGCCCGTTAAAACAACTCCTGAAGTAACTAAATTTTCATAGCCCGTCATTCTTATTTCTTGATTTATCAAGCTGAAGATTTCTTCCATTCGTGGTTCAATAATCTCAGCTAATACCTGTCGCGGCAAAGTTCTTTCTTTGTATTCTCCTACTGATGGAATACCAATCGTTTCGCCATTTTTAATTAAAGAACCCATACAACAGCCATAATTTATTTTAATCTTCTCTGCCTCAACAATTGGTGTTCGTAATCCAACAGATATATCTTTCGTCACATTATCTCCACCAATAGATAAAACGCCTGTGTGCCAGATACTTCCATCAATGAAGATAACAATATCGGTTGTTCCACCACCAATATCTACCAGAACAATACCTAAATCTTTTTCATCTTCAGTTAAAACTGCATAGGCATCAGCTAAAGGTTCAAGGACAATATCATCCACCTCAAAGCCGGCTCGATTAACACATTTGATAATATTTTGAGCCGAGGTCACGGCGCCGGTAACAATATGAATTTCTACTTCTAATCGAACTCCAGACATTCCAACGGGTTCTTTTATTCCATCCTGACCGTCGATAATAAATTGTTGTGGTAAAACATGAATTACTTCGCGGTCAAGTGGGATAGATACGGCTTTGGCGGCATCTATGACGCGTTCGACATCTGCCTGAGTTACCTCGCGACCCCTTGAAATAGCAATGACACCATGACTATTCATCCCTTTTATATGCCCACCGGCAATACCAGCAAATACCGATGATACCTCTACACCGGCCATAAGTTCTGCTTCACTGACTGCATTCTCAATAGATTTAACCGTAGAATCAATATTTACAACTACCCCTTTTCGTAATCCATGAGAGGGGCTGGTGCCCACACCGATTATTTCTACCCTATCTTCGTCAATCTCTCCTATAACGGCACAAACCTTTGTTGTCCCTATATCCAATCCAACGATTATATCTTCTTTTGCCATTTAATATCTCCTTATTTTTGGTAATTGGTAATTAGGGAACGGTAACTAGTGCTCTGTCGCTACTCAATTGATGTCCCCCCTGGCCTAATCATTACCCACATCTTTTAGTGGACAGATTAGATAGAAATTCCAAATTCCAAGCACCAAATTCCAAATAAATTCCAAATTCCAAACACTAAATTCCAAAGTTTATATTACAACGATAAAAATTCATTTAGACTTTTCAATAATTGAAGAAAAAATTTTCTTCAATTCTATTGCCTCCTTGAAAAGCCTTTCTCCTTCTTGTTTAAATTTTTCATCGTTAGTTCCAATTATTAATCTTAACCAATAAGCAGATTCTTTTGATTCTTTACGACAAATCTTTATTCTCATCTTAAAATCTTTCGAGCCTAAAGACTCATTTGCCTCAATATAGTTTGCTCCAACTGAACCCGAAGCCCTAATTATTTGCTTTACATATTCGATATTAGTAATAGTTTTAGGTAGTTTCTTACAGAATAAAGCAACCTCTTGAGCAAATTGATAAGTTCTTTCTTCTAAATCATATTGTTTGGAATTTTGAATTTTGGTCATTGGAATTTATTTGTATTTTGGAATTTGTGATTTGGAATTTTGCCACTCACTCCGCTCTCCTGCAATCTCTAATCTCCCCTTTATAGTTTATCCTTGCTTACCTCATCTTGTTACCCAACTTGTGGGTAACGATAAGACTCCCGCCAGCGGGGGACAACGGCCAATCAATCACTTGAATGGCGACAGAGCACTAGTTACCTCTTATCAGTTAACCAATTACTTACTTTTAATTTCGTGAAACCCTATTTATTCTAACAGTCCAAATACCTTTACTTGCTGATTATTTCTATCTACTACATAGATATTGCCCTTATTGTCACAGGCAATACCTGCTGGTTTATTCAAACCATACCATTGTAGCACAAAACTACCCATTTTGTCAAATTTTTTTATTCGGTTATTGTTCGTATCTGAGATATAAATATATCCCTGACCATTTACTACTATGCCTTCAGGCTTGTTAAACTTGCCGTCTTCCTTAATTTGCATCTGCAAAATTCCTTCTTTATCAAACTTTAATACCCGGTCATTATTTCTATCTGCAACATAAATATTACCTTGCTCATCTACGAATATTCCTGCTGGTTTGTTTAGTAGTTGATTACCTATTTCTATGAGTAATTCTCCTGCTTGATTAAATTTTAATATTCGATTGTTATTGGAATCTGTAACATAGATATTACCTTTTTCATCTAATGTTACCCCAGTTGGCTTGTTAAAGCCTTTACCTATCTCCATAATTAATCTTCCATCTTTATCAAACTTTACTATCCGATTGTTATTAGTATCTGCGACATAAAGATTATCTTCACTGTCTATGGCAATTCCTTCTGGATGATTTAATCCTTCATCCTGTCCAATTATCTCTATTAACCCTCCTTTTGAGTCAAATTTTAGTATCTCTCCAGTGTTGGAATGGTTAGTAACATAGATATTTTCTTCCCTGTCTAAAGCCACATAGCTGGGGTGAAATTTCCCCTTTTCATAACTAATAGTGGTTAAAAGTTCTGGTTTACCAATAAATATTACCACACTATCTTCTATTAAATTAGTTACCTTATCTTCTGTTGTTACTTTTAAGGTATAGTATGAGTCTTGAGTTAATTTTGATGTCTCCCATTTGAATTCTATCAATGAGACAGTTCCTTTAGTTAATTCTGTCCATGTAGGAGTATCTGTCCCTTGTGCATAACTTATCTTGTAATCTTCTAAATGAATATCCTCTATTGTCCCGAAAATAGTTATTGTCCCTTGAAATATCTGACAGACACCAACATTTTCCTTTGAGGGTGAAATTAGCTCTACCTTCGGTGAAGTCGTATCCAAAATCACAGTGATATTCTTTGTTGTTTCTGTATTCCCAGCCTTATCTACCCCACGGTAATAAATCGTATGTGTCCCATCTTCATACCCGGCTAAAGTAAATATCCCGGCTCTAATCCAGGATTGATTATCAACATTGTATTCCGTATATCCTATTCCTGAGAAATTGTCAACTGAAGTTAGTGTAAACGGTGTAACTCCACTGACAATAGTCTCCTGGTAGTTTGGAATGCCAATAGAAATAGTTGTTACGGGTGGAATGATGTCAATTACCCTGACATAACTACTGGCAATAGATATTGTCTTTCCTTCTGCTTCTGCCTGTAACGCAAGCAGATATGACTTAGCCTCCAACCCGGCTGTCTCTACTACCAGACTACTGCCATAATTTGCACCCATAGGCAAATTAATTACTTCGGTGAATGTCTTAACTACTGCTTTTGTCTCCGGGTCAATTATAAGTTTATTAACAGTTAAACTACCCAGGTCAATATTACCTATGTTGGTTAAGGAATAATTCAAGGTAAAGGCGGCAGGACCTTCAACTACCTTCGGTTCTGCTCCAATCTGTCCCTTAATGCCCGTCCCACTTTCTAAACTGGAGAGTATCTTAAAAGAAGCAGTGGCTTGATGTATGGGTTCATTCTGGTAATAGACTATTTGAGTGACAGAATAGGTGCCCGCTGAATTTGTGAGTGTATTCCAATACGATTTTAGGTCCTTTCTTGCCTCTGGTAAAAGAATGGGAATAGGCTTTTGGTCAGTAAAAATAGGTTTTCCAACATCATTAGTAATTGCTATTTCAACTACCAGATTCTCAAAGGTAAAATTAGGGCTCTGACTCTTTATATTACTCAGGATAGTTACATCTGTGTTAGCAGAATAAGAAATTTTGTCAGTAGCCACTGATGCATCTATCTCTAATACTGGCAAAATAGCAAAATTATCCGTGGTTTGAACTCTGGGTATTCCTACCTCACTCAATACTGCCTTTACCTGATAATCTGCAGATATAACATCTCTGGTGTTCCAGATAAGGGAATAGTTTCTTTGTTCTGCTGGAGTAATCCCGGCTATCGACACTGTCCCTACTTTATCTACCAAATTACCTTTTATATCAACAATTTCTATCTCAGCCATCAGGTCTTTTACCAGATTACTCAGATTAGTTACCTCTATTTGAATATCTACCTTTTCAAAGGCAGTATAAGTAGCTTTGTTAGTTGATGCCCTCAAACTAAATTGGGCGGGGTTAATCAGAATGGTCTTTTGATATGAATTATTGGTCTCGTCTAACTCTTCAATCTGTGAATCCGGGTCAGCCGTAACGATAATCTCACGCTCACCTGCGTTGCCCAGGGTATTCCAGATTAAGGAAACATCCTTTGTTCCTGCCAGCGGAATTGAGGATACTACTACATCACCCATATCTGAAAATCGAACCTTAACTCCGCAGACCTCTTGACCATAATTATGCACTACCGCCGTAATTACTACCTCATCGCCTTCCGTTGGGGTTGGGTTGGAGAAAGAGATACTATCTATACTCAAGTCTGGCTTATCTGGAATGGCTATATCTATGGCTTTATGAGTGATATTATTAACTTCATTAGACTCATCAATCAGGTTGTCTGGATCTACTATAACATAGATATAATTTTGCCCACTCTGGCTTAATGTATCCCAGGTTATCTGAGCAGTTGCCACCCCTCCAGCAAGAATTTGGGAAATATTGCTTACTCCTATCTCGTTGCTTCCTGGTATATCTGGATTGCCATCAAAGAACTGAACAACCACATTATTTGCTGAAATCCCACCCTGGTTATGAACTACCGAGGTGATAACAACTGGCTTGCCTTCGGTTGGCTGGGAAGGTGAAAAGGTAATATCATCTTTGCCTATGCTCAAATCTGGTTTTGGAACCATACCACTAATTACTGTTATAGAAACAGAAGCAAAGTTATTAGTTTCATTCATCTCTTTTATCGTATCTAATGGGTCGACAACTACATAAATATTGTGTATTCCAATAGTTGACACCCAATTAATTTGAGCTGTTTCTGTAGAGTGTGGGAGAATAGTTGCTATTGTTTTTGTCCCTATTAAAATTCCACCATCCGCAGGATTTCCATCATAAAAATTCAACCAGATATCATTTGCCTCAAGCTCACCAATATTATGAATTATAGCTGTAATTGTTAGATATTCACCTTCTATTGGGTTTGAATTTGAAAAAGATATATCTGATTCGGAAAGTGTAATATCCGGCTTCATCAATAACCATTTGATTATATTTCTGAATAATTGAATCCAATCACCCGGGGAGGCATCTAACACTCCTCCACTATCCCATGAGGCATATATCTCTTCCGCCATTAAAACTGTTTTATGTCCCTGATAGCAAATAAATACATCTTCATATTTATCAACTAATAAAGGTTGTGCACCATCTAACTCAAATTTATCGTTATCCGGATCAGCTATACTTCCCAAATCACTCACTCCCTGGGCAAAGAAAGAGTTCTTAAAAGTAAATGGAGCGGTAAAATGTTTCTCTGTTGATGCGCTAATTCCAAAAAGAGGGAAAATTATATCATGTATCCACCACTCTGCTCCAATATCATCCTGGGCTAAGAATACTGCCCCTCCTTTATTAAGATACTCTCTTATCGCCTCTGCCTCCTGTGTAGTAATTTTATAATCATGCTCAGTAACTACAATCACCTCATAATCTTTAAGATGCTCATAGATGTAATTTTGTTCTGTTACTCCCACAATAGGCAACTCATTACTATTTAGCCTGTTAGCCACCTCCATATAAAAGTGCCCTACTACACCTACCTTAACCTCCGGTAACACCTCTGATGGTGTAGCCTTTGCTTCTATTGATTTTTCACTTTCATTACCTGCTTTATCTAAGGCTGTTATCCTATAAGCATATTCCTGGCCATTGGTAAGTCCAATATCCCAATACAAAGTCCCAACTATTATAGTTGGGTTAATTTTACTCCCATCACGATATATGTTATATCCGGCTAAATCGGATTCAGTATTAGCAGTCCAATTTAAATAGACAAATTTGTTCCCTGGTGTTGCCTTTAACCCTGTTGGTGCTTGGGGTGGTGTAGTATCTAATATAATGACTATTGGTAATGAAGGTTGACTCCTATAACTATCTTTAATTGCTACCACAGTAATAGTATTTGTTCCTTCGATTAAACCTACTCCTGTAAAGGTAAATGTCCCATCATCATCAGCCATAGTTATTCCAAAAGATATACCATTAGCAAATACTTCAACCTCTATATTTGGCTCTGTTTTTCCAGAGATAGTTATAGGAGTAGTATTAACCCAGATGGGTGTCCCGGCAATGGTAGGAAAGGTAATAGTCGGTGGATTGATGTAATAGCCTTGAGGTGTAGCACATACAGATGCAGAATGCTCACTTTCATTCCCTTCTTTATCTACTGCGGTGACAGTATAGGTATAAATTAGTCCATTAATCAATCCTGTATCTCGATAGTTTGTAGAGATAATCAACGCTGTATTTATCTTAACCCCATTTCGATATAAATTGTATCCAGCCAGATTTCCTTCAGGATTTGCATTCCAGCTCAGGTCTATCATACTATTGCCTGGAATAGCAATTAATCCGGTAGGTGCTGATATAGTAGGCGTCCCTTTGACTGTAAGGGTTTTAGAGATGATATTATTTGCCTTATTGGATTCAACGATGCTCTTTGCTGGGTCAACTACCACATAGATATCATAAATTCCAGCCGGGAGTGGTCCATAATCAAGTGTAAGTTCAGCCTGTGCTCCACCTGGTAATAAAGCACAGGTAGATGTGCCCAATTCATAACCATTTTCCGCAGGATTTCCATCATATAACTCTACCACAACATCCTTTGCGGCTGACTCACCCAGATTATAAACTATGACCTTAATAGCTACTACATCTCCCTCTTGAGGATTTATTGGGTTAAATGAAATGCTGGCAGTTAAATCAGGTAATGTTGCCACTGTCAGGTTCTTCTCGGCGATGTTATTTGTCTCATCCCGCTCTTTAATTTGATTCGCCGGGTCAACCTCTACAACAATCTTATGCGTCCCCGCCGTAAATGTCCCTACCAAACTCACCGTTGCACTTCCTCCATCTTCTATCTCACCAATGGCTAATGACTGATGACTAATGACTCCTTCCACATCCTTAACCGGTGTGCCACCATAATTCCAGATAGTCGCTTTAATCGTCACAGGCTCACCTTCAACAGGCACCTCAGGTTCAAAGGTAATATCTTGCCAACTTATCGCCAGGTCTGGTGCCGAATCCTTCAATGCCCGCAATGCTAAGGCCGTAGTATAGGCATCTTGATTCCAACTGCCGTCTTCATCTTGAGCATCCAAAATATATTCTAATGTCTTCTCTAAATCCGCAATCCGCAATCCGCAATTTGCAATCGCAGAATATGCCAATGCTGTTTCCCAGATACTATTCCTAAAACTACCATCTGCATTTTGCTGGGATATAAGCCACTCAACTGCTTTATCAATTGCAGGCTCAACATAAAAATCCAGGCGATACTGGTTAAGTACAAGAAGTACTAAAGCAGTAAGATAAATGTTACTTCCACTCTCAGAAGTAAATCCCCAGCTTCCATCTGGGTTCTGGTTAGCCGAGATGTAAGAGATGGCATTGTTAATGATGGTGGTATCAGAATAATTAGCCATACAAAGAGCTTTTAGTACTAAGATAGTATTTAGTATAGTGCTTTTAAATCCTTTATTAATTCCCCAGCCACCATCACTATTTTGGGCTAAGGTAAGTGTACCGATAAGCGGAGTAGTCTGAGTACCAAAAGTTGCTAATGTATTTATCTTTCTTGCTAATTGACGAATACAAGTAGTATCTTGACTTGTAATCCAATTAACAACATTTATAGTTGGAGTATCTAAGAGATTAAGATAACATAAGGTATCAGCAATAAGGCAAGTATCTCTAAAGAGAGTACTTGGATACACAGTCTCAGTACCCCAACAACCATTAGAACTCTGAGTATCTTTTAGCCATTGGACACCTTTATCAATTGCTACATCTTGAGCCTCTACATGGATTGGGATTAATCCACCAAAAAGTACTACAAATATTAAACATTTGAATTTACTCATCTTTCTTTTACCTTTCCCCATCTAAACTTAATATTGGTAGAATTCCTTCCTTTTTTGCCAATAATTGCTCCTCCAATACCTCTCCCGATTGTACTTAAAAGTGCAAATCCTAATATTATCAGCCATATTTCTATGTGGAAACAAGTTCGAGAAGTACTTTCCTCTATAATAAAATCCACTACCCAAAATGCTCCTCTTATACAAGTTGCACTAAGAATACCAAATTTCCCTTTAATTTCAGCAGAAAGAGGTATGTATGTTCTCCTTACTACCCCATCGGATAAAATTAACTATCCAGAGAATAACAGCACTTATTATACCACCAAAAAGAAATCCAAAGACAAAAAATACTATACTAAAACAAATAGACAATAAAAGATTAGGTGTACCCCCTCCTGTATAAGTAAGAGCCCAACTTGTCAATCCTCCAATTAATATAGCGATATAAATCCATATCTTCATTTTACCTTATATTTCATCATGTATATCATCTTAAAAGTAAAGATCTAAAAATTTCTTATTACTCGCATCTATTCGGGCTATCCCTTCTCTATATCTTAATTCTGAATGTATTTCTTTATCCATGTCTTTAGTTTTCACCTCCACAACCCATGTTAATCTTGTCTCAGTATTAAACTTATCATAGGGAGGAATCATAAGATAAGTATAATTTGGTGACACAATATATAATTTTGCTGACTTAACCTTTAAGACTTTATGCTTCAATACCCATTCAAAAAATCTCTTTGTTTTAGCAATCGCTTGTTTTTTTGTCACCTTAACATTTAAAGGACAATTTGAACTTATTAGCCACCAAGGACTTTTAGAATAGAACAATAACTCACCTGTATAGATATCTACTTTTATTATAATATCAACACTCCCATGAACTTGATCTCTAAACTCATATCCTTCTCTGTTTTTTACCCATCTAATTTTCCATGCATAAAAAGGAGAACTATGAAGACTATCTGTCCTTATTTTTTTTATCTCTTTTAACACAGCATCCTTGGGGCTACCTATTAAAGATAAATATTCCTCTGCTTTTTGCAAGGCTTCATTTTGAGAAATAGGATTCTTATTATATAAAAGAGATTTTTGTTTCTGAGAATAAGAAAAACCAACTATCATCTTTTTATATCTGCTTATAGTTAAACCTACCCGTGTTTTATCATTTTCCCATACTATATAATATTCATAAGGATTAGTTAAACTCCTAATTTTGTTACATACTGGTGTAGCATTAATATGAATCCCTAATTTTTTCAACAAATCACTTCCCGATGCAATAATATTATCTTCTCTAACAGGTGGAAATGGTTCATAACTTTCTCTAATCTCTAAGTTATTTAACCAACCATTGATATAAAGAGAAGCAATGAAATATCCAATAGGCCCATAATAGTAAACAGGATATACTATTATTAATAATATAAATATCCATATCATAGTTCCTAATCTCTTCTTTTTAACTTCATTCATAAAATATCCTCTTACTAAGGAATAGATGGGTCCAAAACTGTATTAATATCGCCAATATGTTCCCTATTAGTAAGGAGTACTTCCATAGATTCGCCTGCTGTGAAACTACTAATCATTAACTCCCAAAAATTTAATGCATTTATCCATGATTTCCCAATAATAATTCCTTTATATCCAATAAATATTTCCTTACCTTCTTCAGATTCATTTATCCCCAAAACCTTAGCAAACTCCCTACCTTTTTTGAAAGTATGACATCCACTCAAGAATACTATTTTAAAATCTCCAGATACATCATCTGGACTAATATCTTGCTCTCCATCTTTTGGATCAAGAATAAGATTTCCTGTTACTCCTCCTCCATGTCCCATAAAGTAGAAAACGTCTTTATGTGTTCTATTTTGAGCTAATAGCGTATTAAAATCATTTTTAGTAAAAGTCTCTCCATAGACTACATTATATCCTCGAGCATATAATCCATCTGCAACATCATAGATATGTTCTATCCCCCAACCACAAATCCTCTTAATCCATCCCCCAAATCCTCTCTCAGGTTTTCCCAGACACAGTATTGCCCATGCCCTGCTCATATCTACTTTAAAATCCTTTGGGGTAGTTCCTGTAAGGTAATGTACCATATATCCTGGGATATATGTATCATTCGTTCCTCCAGCTAACTCACCTGAAATTATATATCCACCTGCACCTGTTTCCAAATCCATAGCTATGTATCCTACTCCATTCCAATTATTAACTGAAATATTTGTTTGAGGTATGGTTATTGTTCTACCTGCATTTACATAATTCCATAATTCTTCCTTTACTGTATCAGAGACGCCAAGTTGCGGTATAATTTCTCCTGCATTATTACTGTTGAAATTATGTATAGTTATTCCTCTTTGATTTGCTATTCGAAGTAATTTCACTGCTGAAATTGAAGATAAGCCATAACATTCCTCAAGTAATGCATGTTCCCAATAAGAAGCCTCCATTCCACTTATCCTCATAAATTGTAACTGCTTACTAAAGTTTCCATCATCTACAAAAGGAGTAACAATTATTCTATCAATATCCATAGATAGCTTACTAATCTCTATGCTCTTGGGAATCTGAAATAAATAAGTTGTATTGAGTTCAAATGCCATTGTGCCTTCAGAGATTCCTTTAGTTTTAACCACATGCATTAATTGTTCTAATAATGTATAAGATTTATCAAGTTTTTGAAAGTAAAATAGAAGGGTGTCGTAAAGTATCTCACCTACAAAATCATCTCTTTTCTCATTTTTGATATTTAGGATACCAAACAAGTCTTTAGCATCTAAAAACTTATCTATCCGTTGATCTATAAGTTGTGACGGTATGTTTTGCATATTTAAACCAATAGCATAGTAACTTCCTCCAGTTATCTCTTTAGTAGTAATATCAATTAAACCTTCTGGTGATACAAATTGGATAGTGAAGTTTTGAGTAGTTCCCATCTTTACTTCTAAACCAACAATTTTAGTTTCTCCTTCCACCCGTAACACAGGTTTTAAATTCGTTAGGTAAGCAGGGGCATAATATAATCCACCATACTCTTTAGCTATCTTTTCATCATCAGAAGCTGCTGGGATGTATGATAATGTTATTCTTTTTCCTGCTAATTCAGGGAATCTTACGGTATAATCTATCCCACCAACCTTAAAACTTATCTTATGTCTTAACTCACCTGGAATTTCAGAGTATTTATCCAAAACTGCAAGAGTATCATAAGCAAGTGAATCAGGTAAAATACCAAATTCTTCTTTAATTATCCCCTTTAATCTTAAAATGTCTACTAATTTCTTATCTGGCATGTTAGCATTAAGATAATCAACAAGTTGATTAAAATATTCTAATACTGGTGAAATAGTCTTGGTCCCACTGAGATATGCATTTGTATCAAACTGTAATTGTAAAGATAAGTCTATATCTTCCTTAGTGGTATACTGTTTAAAACTTGGGTCAAGTGAAACCCACATTTTATTTCCTCTTGAAATACTTACTCCTTCATCTGGCAGATAAGGAATATAAATCTCTACCCAAACATGTTCTATTTTTAGCTTTGAAATCTCACCACCACTTATACCTAAAGCAGATGGTATTCCACCACTGGCAAACATATCACCACAGGTTTTTTTATCTTTCACTCCCACCCAATTCATTGCCTGTTCGATGGGTATTTCAATCGTGCCATAGACATAGCGGGCGGGGATGTTGGCAGCTCGATAGAGAGCAATTAATAAAGATGCTAAATCAAAGTCATTGCCTGCTTTTTCCCATAAGGTTTCTTGACTCCCTTTGAGTGAACCATAGTAAGGTTCGTAGTCAAAATTATTGCGGACATATTCGTAGATTAATACAGGATTGCTTTTTAAGGTATTGGTGGCTAATTGGCGGATTTCAGGGGTTATCTGAACATCAATGGTTTCTGATAAATCAGCTTCCGTAGGTAAATTACTGATGGGAGACTGTTCCTCTATCGCCTGAGCTAGCACAAAGGTATCTGGGAAACCAGCAGAGGCGTATAAGGGATGTGAGATGTGGGATGTGGGATGTGGATTGCGGACTGCGGATTGGAGTTCAGGCTTTAGCCTTTCATTCTGCCCTCTGCCCTCTGCCTTCTGATATCTGTCTACTGACTTCTGCCCACTATCTACTTTTATCCTTGGTGGCTTTGGCGTTAACTTCGGTGCCATACGATGCGGTAATTTATTGGGGTCTAATGGTTTTGGTTTGGGGCGATACTGTGCCTTCTCAATAAACTCTTGCAGTTCCTTTATCTTCGTTTTTTGCTCTGTGTTATTAGCTGAAATAGCCACACTTAACCTGCTCTGAAGATTAGCAAAATTTTCCTCATACTGTTTCACAAAATCATAATGCCGCTGAAGTATTTTATCTGGCAGTTTCTTATCCTTCAAAAATTCCTCAGTCTCTTTAAACTCTCTCCTGAGTTCTTTATCCAGCTCTTTGAGTTCTTCCTCTTTAACTCTCAGCTCCTCAACCCTTATCTCTTCACTTTTCACTAACTCATCAATTGCCTCTGTCCACTTCTCAGCTGTAGTCTTTTCTTTTTTCTGACTTTTGACTTCTGACTTCTGGCTTCTTTCCTCAGTCGCCGCGTAAACAAAATTATTCCCTCCCACCGCAGTATAAGTAAAACAAATTAAGACTACCCAGATAATCGGTTTTAACTTTTTAGTCCAAGTTTGCATTTTTTTAGCACTCCTTTTATCAAAATTATACCATAAATTCCCTTAAAGTTAATAGAAAATTAAGATTATAAAATGGACACGGTGGTTATTTTATCATAAGTAGTGCCGGGAGCTAACCAGATATCTACCTCATCCATCAGGACAACAACCTGTTTTTTTGGAACAGCAAGTTCTTAACAGACGCTTACAATACCTTCTTTTACTTATTCTAACAATCCAAATACCTTCACCTGCTGATTATTTCTATCTACTACATAGATATTGCCCTTATTGTTACAGGCAATACCTGCTGGTTTATTCAACCCATACCATTGTAGCACAAAACTACCCATTTTGTCAAATTTTTTATTAGATTTTTTCTCTATCTTTAACAATAATATTATCAAATCTTAAATCAATATATTCTGGATATTCTGATTTTTCCCGGTAGTAGTCCAAAATTATTTTTAATTCCTTTAATCTTTCAACTAATCTTTTTGGTTCTAATTGATGTCCCAGATGTATTTTTGTCTCGTCAAATTTTGTAATGAGTAATATATCATATTGATGGGCAATATCAATGCACAAAAGATCAGGTAGTAATTCAATTTCGTGTTCTTTTATTTGTGAAATAACTAATAAGGCATCAGTTAATTCTTTATTCGTAAGCGGTATGCCTGTTTTTAAAGTTCTAATGCCTGTGATAACAGGTAATTCTTGTTCATTTTCCATTTTAAAAGCAATAAGATTTTTGTCAATTCCAAATACCCGCGAACCAATTAATATCTTTGCTACTGGCTTTCGTGGTTTAATTTTAATCACTATGTCTTTTGGAAATTTTCGCTGAATAACGATATATTCTATCTTAGGATTTTTTAATAATGTATTTTTTAAATCTGTAAATTTTATCTTAAATATACTTGGCTCGACACTCGAATAATTCTTGAGGCAAAACTCTTTAAATGTCTTAAAAATCTCTTCTTCTTCGATTATCCCCTTATTTTCTAAAATAATAATTGGTTTTTTAACCTGAAATTTATGAGAACTCATCAGAAAAAATGGTAATTGGATAATTTGCCAGAGAATAACTATGACTAAAATTAAGATAGATAACTTGATAAATTTTTTAAGGTATGTTTTAATGAGTCTCTTTCGTCCCTTTTTGCTTCGCCATTTATCTTTTCTGCCACTTAGTTGTTGGGCTAAACCTTTGTGTTTCATCTCTCCATTCCTCCTTCCTATTTTTGTAACCGTTCAGGCTATATATCAAAAGTGTAAGAAAGGGGATAAGGAGATAAGAGTGATATGGAGATAAGATAATAGAAATAGATTGAAATTTATAGAAATAGGTAGAAATTGATTGTGGAAAACAACAAATTTCCATAAATTTCTATTAGTTTCTATTAATTTCAATTTTTTTAATAATATCTCCCTATCTCCTTAATCTCCACATCTCCTTTTGTTACACCACCTGAACGCTTACCTATTTTTTAGGGATAATACTTGAATAAAGCATTTTCAGTATCAGTTCATCATAACTAATTCCAACTGCCTTCGCACACGCGGGTAGGTCAGATAAATCCGTTAATCCTGGAATAGTATTAACATCATGCACATAAGTGATACCCGTCTTATCTACGATTATATCTACCCGTGAAAATCCATGGCAGTTGAGGGCTAAATGTGCCTTTAAAGCCGTCTCTTGAGTTTTACGATAAATATCCTCTGGTAATCTTGCTGGAATAACGAATTGTGTCATTCCTTGAGTATATTTTGCGTGATAATCATAGAATTCATTTTTTGCCACTAATTCTAAAATAGGTAATGCCTGAATATCATTTCCACACCCTAATATTCCCACAGTTACCTCTGTGCCGTCAATGAATTCTTCGATAAAGGCATTATTAAATTCTGCCATTATGCCTTCAATAACCTTAAGTAAATCTTTTCTTTTTTTAACAATCGTTACCCCAATACTTGAACCTTCTGATATTGGCTTTGCTACGACTGGCAGGTCAAAATCTCTTAATACCTGTTCACATTGACCAGTTAACTCATTTACGGAATTAAAAACATAATATTTAGGTGTGGGAATATCACAGGCATTAAATATTCTCTTTGAGGCGACTTTATCCATACCTAATGCAGAAGCCAATACTCCAGAACCAGTATAGGGTATGTCAAGTAATTCCAGTAATCCCTGAACACACCCATCTTCTCCGTAGCGACCGTGAAGGGCAATAAAGGATACATCTATATTCTGGAGTTTATCCAGAAAATCTTTTTCTGCCGGGTCTATGGCTACCGCTACAAGTCCTTGTTTTTGAAGTGAAGATAAGACTTTATTCCCGGAACGAAATGACACCTCCCGCTCACGACTCTTACCACCCAACAAAACCCCTATCTTTTTATCTAAAAAGTGTTCTTTCATTTCTACCATTTCCATTAAATAATAATAATTTCTTCTTCCAGTCCAATGCCAAATTTATCAAAGACACTTTTTTTTATCTTTGTAATTAAATTTAATATATCCATTGCGGTTGCCGTGCCGTCATTCAGGATAAAATTAGCATGTTTATTGGAAATATAGGCACCGCCTATTCTTAATCCTTTTAATCCTGCGGCATCAATTAGTTTTCCGGCAAAATTTCCTGGTGGATTTTTAAAGATACAGCCGGCATTTCTATAACCTTGAGGCTGAGTATCTTTTCTTTTTTGCTTATAATCTTGCAAAACAGTGATTATGTGCGAGATTTCGGCTTTTTTTAATAAAATTTCTACCTCTAAAATAACATATTTCCTTAAATTGCTATTTCGGTAGGAAAAACCGCATTCTTTATGAGATAATTTGTTATCGAGTATTTTAACGAAACTAACACAGTCACCAATGGATTTTTCCTGTATTCCTGCATTGCCTATCACGGCACCGCCAATAGTTCCCGGGATGCCAACTGCAAATTCTAACCCACTCAATCCTCTTTTACAAGTTAGATTAACTAATTTTGGTAGTTCCACTCCTGCACCAGTAATTATCCTGCCGTTGTCAAGCCACCTTATCTTTTTAAATTCATCCACTAATTTAATAACGACCCCGCGAATTCCCTTATCCGTGACTAAAACATTTGAACCTCCACCTAAGACAAAAAACGGTGTCTTAAATTGAGCACACAGGCTTACTACCTGTTTTAATTCCCCCTCATTACCAACCTCTACGAATATATCGGCTAAACCACCGACTTTAAAATGGGTATGGCGGCTCATTGGCTCGTTAAGTTTAACTTTATTTGTTATTTTCTGAAGTTCTAAAACTAAATTCATATTTAATACTTGCCAATTTGATAAACTTGCAGGTCTCTCCTGAAAATCGGGACTCGGGACTCGGGGTTCGGGATTCGGGAAGGCTGGTAGCCGCAGGCTTCAGCCTGATTTCACCTGAACCATCAAACCATCAAACCCATTTCTCCTGAAAATCGGGACTCGGGACTCGGGGTTCGGGATTCGGGAAGGCTGGTAGCCGCAGGCTTCAGCCTGATTTCACCTGAACCATCAAACCATCAAACCCATTTCTCCTGAAAATCGGGAGTCG
>JBFLYA010000011.1 GCA_040757115.1 bacterium
GTTGAATATTTTGCTCAATAATGTCAGATTTAGGTTTTTCAATAATTGAAGGACACACCTCTAACCCCTCTCAAGAGGGGAATATAACTTTTCTTTAATTCTATTGCCTCATTGAAAAGCACTTCTCTTTCTTTTGTTTGGAATTTTGATTTTTGGTCATTGGAATTTATTTGTAATTTGGAATTTGTGATTTGGAATTTTGTAATTCACTACACTATTTTTTGCAATTCATGGTTTAGCCATAACTTTGCAATAATTCCTCTTCCTTGTGTTTTCAGGGGATTTCAATCTTCTAAAAAATCACGAAACTATAGTAAAAAGGAAGGTTTAACAAGATGATTGAGGTTGCGGGAATAAAATTCCAAAAGGATTATAAAATTTATTACTATGATATAAATAATCTTGAGTTGAAACATGGGGATTGTTGTATCGTAGAAATAGACCGAGGAATAGATTTAGCTAAAGTAATACAAATGCCTAAAATAATTGAAAAGGCTAAAGGCTCTAAACCCCTGCCTAAAGTTATCAGACTGGCGACTCGCGAGGATTGGAACAAGGTAAGAGAAAATAGGGCAAAGGGAAAGGCCGCTTTTCTTTTTTGTAAACAAAAAATTAAAGAACAGGAGCTATCTATGAAGCTTGTTACTACTCATTATACCATAGATGGCAAAAAAATCATTTTTTATTTCACGGCTGAAGAAAGGGTAGATTTTCGACAATTAGTCAAAGATTTGGTGCATCACCTTAAAATCAGGATTGAGTTACGGCAGATTGGTGTTCGGGATGAGGCTAAATTGTGTGGTGGATGTGGTTGGTGTGGTCGGGAATTATGTTGTGGAACTTTCTTAAAAGAATTTGATTCTGTTCAAATCAAAATGGCTAAAGAACAAAATCTTATCCTCACACCAGGTAAAATATCTGGTGTTTGTGGTAGATTAATGTGTTGTCTGGCTTATGAATATCCGATTTATGCTAAATTCCGTAAACAAGCACCAAGATGCGGAACAAAAGTAACTACGCCAAAAGGAATAGGAACTGTCCAGGGTATAGATGTTATGCGAGAACAAATTATTGTGAAATTAGAAGGAGATGCAGGCTCTCTATCTTTTCCCTTGAAAGAGGTACATTCTTTCTCATTGGTAAAGGGTGGTAAAGAATGAAATACTATGTTACTACTCCGCTTTATTATGTTAATGATTTACCACATATTGGTCATTCTTATACCAATGTTGCGGCAGATACATTAGCCAGATATAAGAGGTTACGAGGCTACGATGTCTTTTTTCTGACTGGCACAGATGAACATGGCCAGAAGATTGAGCGGGCGGCTAAAGAACAAGGACTATCCCCTCAAGAATTAGCCGATAATGTGGTCGTTAGATTTAAAGAACTCTGGGAAAGACTTAATATCTCTTATGACGATTTTATCCGAACCACTGAACCTCGCCATAAAAATGCCGCCTGGCGTCTTTTTAAAATAATCTATGAAAACCAGGATATTTACCGCGGTAAATATGAAGGTTGGTATTGCACCCCTTGCGAAACTTATATCCCCGAAGGTCAGTTAATAGAAGGTAAATGCCCTTCTTGTAATAGACAACCAGAATGGCTGGCTGAAGAAGGCTATTTCTTCAGATTATCGAAATATCAAGAGCCATTATTAAAATATATCGATTCTACTCCTGATTTCATCCAGCCAGAATTTAGAAGGAATGAGGTAATTAATATTATTAAAGAGGGTTTAAAAGACCTGAGCATCAGCCGAATGACATTTGATTGGGGAATTAAAGTGCCAATTGAAGGGGCATTTGATGTTATCTATGTCTGGTTTGAGGCGTTAATTAATTACATTACTGGCTGTGGCTTTGGACTTGATGAAGAAAAATTCAATCATTACTGGCCAGCTGATGTTCATATTATTGGTAAAGATATCTTAAAGTTTCATGCGATTATCTGGCCAGCAATGCTTATCTCGGCTGGTATTAACCCACCTAAGAAGGTCTTTGCTCACGGTTGGTGGACTATCGAAGGTAAAAAGATGTCAAAATCAGTTGGTAATGTCATCGACCCAAATAAAGTCATTGATGAAGTAGGTGTGGATTGTTACAGGTATTTTTTACTTCGAGAAGTCCCTTTTGGATTAGATGGCGATTACTCTTACGAAGGATTAATTCATCGAATAAATAGTGATTTAGCTAACGACCTTGGTAACCTTGTTTCAAGGACTTTAGCCATGATTCAAAAATATACCGAAGGCACAGTGCCACAACCGTCAAATGAAACCTCAAAATTAAAAGATATGACATTAGGACTTCTTCCGCAAGTTGATACTGCTTTTGATAATCTACAATTTCATATCGCTTTAGACCATATTTTTAAATTAATTCGTGCCTGCAATAAATATATAGACGAAACCGCACCCTGGAATTTAGCTAAAACTAAAGATGACAAATTAAATGATATTCTTTATGATTTAGCCGAGTCAATTAGATTTATAACTATCTATATTTCACCTTTTATGCCAGATTCAGCAACAAAAATCTGGCAACAATTGGGTCTGGAAGAAAATATAAGTGGGACTAATGAATTAAGCCAGTGGGGTATATTAAAACCCGGCACGAAAATCAATCGTGCGGAATCTGTATTTCCGAGGATTAAAGTTTAGTCGCGCTCTATAGTAGTTATTAACGAAAATTTCTCATAGAACAGATATAGCAACAGGGTTGATGGTTGATAGTTTATAGTTTATAGTTGATAGTTTATAGTTTCATAGACTATCAACCATCAACCATTAACTATCAACCATCAACTATCAACAATACTAATGTGAACTTTTGGTTAATACTTACTCTATGAGATTATTTCAGGAGGTAATTTTATGGCTAAAGTTATTGCTGTTGCGGGTAAAGGCGGTGTCGGAAAGACAACTATTGCCGGCTTTATAGTCAGATTTCTTAAAGAGCAAAATTGTGTCCCTATTCTGGCTGTTGATGCCGACCCATCAATGAATTTGAATATTACTCTTGGCGTAGATGTTCATCGCACCATTGGTGAAATCCGAGAAGAGGCACGACCAGAAATAGGAAAAAGACCTGCTTATATGAGTCTGGCAGAGTATTTTGAACTGGAAGTCAATCTAGCTCTGGTGGAAAGTAATTCCTTTGATTTGTTGACAATAGGCCGCCCTGAGGGAAAAGGATGTTATTGTTCCGCAAATAGTAATTTAAGAGATATGCTGAAAAAAATTACCTCAAATTATAAATATGTTGTCATTGACAATGAAGCCGGGATGGAACATATCAGCCGACAAACAGATGATAAGGTAGATGTGATGTTGATTATCTCAGACTCATCCCCAAAAGGATTAATCGCCGCAATTAGAACAAATGAATTGATTAGAAAACTTGAAAACGAGGTTAAGCATACATTCTTTATCATTAATCGAGAGGCAAAAGACCTTCCGTCTAACTTCATTAAAGAGATTGAAAATCATAAACTCCCCTTTGCCGGCAGTATTCATTTTGACCCTTCCATTTCTGAATATGAAACTGTTGGCAAATCAGTCTTTGACCTCCCAGATGATTCCATCCTCTATCGGGACATAAAAGATATTCTTCAAAGAATAAATGAAGTCTGTCACTTCTGGTAATGAATGCCGTAACCGTTCAGGTGGTAATTTACCGCAGAGACGCAGGGGAACGGAGAAGACATGGAAATAAATCAGATAAGAGAAAAGATTATTGAGGCACTCATTGCAATACATAGGACATCAAAACCAAATTGTTAATCAATCATGAGATGTTGGTCCTCAAAAGCTTGCTCTGAGGAAAATCAGAGATGGAATGAAGCTTATGGTAAATAGTTTTTAATTTTTTCTCTGCGTCTCTGTGTCTCTGCGGTGAACGGTTACTAGGTCAGATTATTGTCTTAATAAACAGAAAATGGTTCGATATCTTCACAAACAATATCGCCGGTGATATAATGTAAGAATCTCCCGCCAAATTCATAGTTACCATGAGGTTCACTACCATTGAGGGTATAACTTAATAATGGTGCTTCAAAATTAGCATTTGCACCAATTGTGACCCCTGGCAGGTTAAGTATAGATATTAACGAATTATCTGGAAACTTAACCCATACCTTTGCATCAAGGACATCAGCTGTATCATCGTTAGTCACATGGGCGTTAGCAGTTAAGATATTTCCTGTGGTAAAGGTCGCACCGTTTAGAATAATATCCAGTGATAGTGCTTGAGGTGGTGTTGTGCCTGACATAAGGATTGTGCTGTTGCCAATTGAAGACTCTCCATATCTTATTCTAAACCAACCATCTTCACCCCAGCCTGTTCCCCAGCTATTCTTGCATATCCAATATCCTTCTATGTTGTTGTAACCAACAAAAGCAATCTGGTGGTATCCTTCAAGAACTCCCCATGAGTATTCATAGACTCCACTCTCGTAGAAAAAGAAATCAGTATATACTGCCATTGTCGTGGATAAAGGTGTTTGAAATAGTGCCCCGCGGATGCTATCCACATTATTTGTCACCCAATTCCATTGACTAATTTGTGTAACCCTATCTTCCCAATCAGGACAGGTATTTGCACAGGGATAATCATTACCATTACCTGAAATATAGGGATAACACGCCTCATCAGGAGTTCCGGAGTCTCTCAGATAATTTGCCGCCGATGAGGGATACCATCCGTAGTCACATAACCCACCACCACAGGAAAACAAGTGTTGTTCTGAAAGGTCAATAGATAGAAGTGGGTTATTTGCTTCGATACGCGCTAAAGGCTCTAAAGCACCAATCGCCCCAAAGGCAACACAACTTCCACAAGCCCCCTGATTGCGAATAGGGGTCGTCCAGTTATATCCATTTGCATTTCGCCAGTCCCAGATATCGGGTAAAACCTTTGTAGATTTTACCGTGATTGATGGTTTGGTTTGAGGAACAATTATTGCCCCGCATAACCTTTTTCTTGCCTCTTTAGAGAGTTTGGAAACATCTGTTTCTCCTGCTGTCCAACTTGTTCCTTTTGACTTGATTGCCTTTTTTATTGCCGATAACTCTGCATCCTGTCCAAAGACTAACTGACAGGACAGCATTAATCCTATAACTATACTTGTTATTAACTTTAAATTCATCTGTCAACCTCCTTATCTTTGGTAATTGGTAAATGGTAATTAGTTACCAATTACTTGCTTTTAAGTTCGTGAAGCCCTATTTAGTGATTAACTAAATGGCTGGAATTTATAAGAATCTTTTTCCACCTCCTTTCTCCACCTGATTTTTAGCCTTTTATAAAATGATAACATATAAAATAGAATATGTCAAGAGTTTTTTACTAAAAAAAATAATATTGACAAACTGTGTAGAAATATGCTATTATAATTGCTACGGGTAAAAAAGGGATAGATTTTTAGGAATAGTTACCTTAAAGAAATAAAAAATCAGCGTAGGTAGAGGAAGTCCTTGTGAGATTCAAGGCACTGTCCCGCAACGGTAATAAAATCAAAAGATAAAAAACAGAAGACACAAAAATAAGGTTTAACCTTATAAATCTGAGTTCGGACTTTTGATTATTGAGTCCGGCCGACTACCTACATTTGATAACTACCTTCGCGGAAAGGGAATAAAAAGAAAGATTTTAACCCAATCTTCTTCGTGGCGAAGGTTGGGTTTTTTGTTGAAGACTAATAAAAGCAACACTCAATTCCTGAACCTGTCAGGAACAGGTTTTATCCGAGAGCGCTCTTAAAAGGAGGTGGTAAATGATGGAAAAACCAAAAGCCAAAGACAAAAAAGATGTTATTGCCTTTCGCAAAAAATGTAAGGCTAAAGGCACAGGTCTTTCACATTACATTCTCCTCGATAAGAAGTAATGAATGACCCGGTAATCGGTTATCGGTAATACTGGTTACCGATAACCTGATTACCAAATTTGTAACCGTTCACCGCAGAGACGCAGAGAAAAAAAATAAAAACTCTGTGCTCCCTGTGTCTGTGTGTGAGGATACATCAGGAAATGGAGGAAATAAAATTATGGTAAGTTCGCGAGGAATTTATTTTAATACAGGTGATGGAATTTCACTTCAGCCCATAGATATTAAACATAAAGATTATCTCGGATTGGTATCTGCGGATACGGCCTTCTGGATATTAGTTAAGAAAAGTCAATTGGTTAAGGTTCTGACTAACATATCTTCTTTGCAGGAATACCGTAAAAAACAACAATCTTTTCTTAAAGAAATGGAGGCTTTGAGGTTTGGGTTGAAACCTTCTGCAGTTTATTTTAATCTAACTGACCGCTGTAATTTGAATTGTTCGTATTGTTACATCCCGGAAAGATTACGGAAGAATGGCAAACAAATGTCTGCGGAGAGAGTCTTGCGTGCACTTGAAATCTTAAAGGCTCATTTTAAAGACCAGAAGGCACAAATTGTCTTTCACGGTGCTGAACCACTGCTTAATAAAAAAGCACTATTTTTGGCTATTGATAGATTTGGAGATGATTTTCACTTTGGTATCCAGACTAACGCTACATTGCTGGGAAAGGAAGAAATAGACTGGTTGACTTCAAGACAGATAAGTATTGGGCTTTCTCTTGATGGCCACACAGCACAGGTGGCTGACAGATTGCGTAAAACATGGGATGGACGAGGTGTTTTTCAAAATGTCATCAAGGCAATAAATCATCTTAAAGGTTATGAAAATTATTCGGTCATCTGCACTGTAACAAAGGAAAATATGTCCTCACTGACCAAAATAGTTGAATTTTTACATAATCTGGAAGTTCCAGTTTGTATGCTAAACCCGGTGCGCTGCACCCTACCAGATGCCCGCAAGTCTAAACCCACAGATTTTGACTTAGCAAAGGATTATCTCAAGGCATTAGACAAAACATATCAACTTTATAAAAAGACTGGCAGACGGCTTGTGGTCGCAAACTTCGCTAATGTCCTGGTAGCAATTATTGCTCCAACTGGTCGAAGGTTGATGTGCGATATTTCACCCTGTGGCGGAGGAAGATGCTTTTTTGCCATTTCAAGTAACGGCGATTTATTTCCTTGTAGTGAGTTTATTGGGTTAAAGGAATTTAAAGGTGGTAATCTTTTTCAAAACGATATTAATAAAGTCCTGACATCAAAACCATTTAAACTTGTTACCGAGCGAAAGATTGAAGGCATTAATCCCTGTTCTCGCTGTGCCATAAGACATTTTTGCGGCTCACCCTGTCCGGCAGAGGCTTATGAGATGAATGGAGCGATGGAAACTCGAGGTGCATTCTGTGAACTTTATGAGGAACAGGTGCGTTATGCCATGCGTTTGATTGCAGATGGCAAAGAGGATGCCTATCTCTGGGATGGCTGGGATAAAGGAACAGTGACCAGTTTGAATATAACCAGTGTGTAAAATAAAATAATGAAAAAGGCAAAAACCATTCAAATTTGTGGAACGGGCTCAGCTGTGGGTAAGAGTGTCCTGGTAGCAGGGTTGTGCCGAATCTTTCTTCAGGAAGGATTTAAGGTAGCACCTTTTAAGGCACAAAATATGGCACTTAATTCCGCTGTTACTCAAGATGGTCTGGAAATCGGTCGGGCTCAGGCAATGCAGGCACAAGCCTGTGGATTAAAACCTACGGTTGATATGAATCCTGTATTACTTAAGCCGACCAGTAATGTTGACTCCCAGGTTATTATTTATGGCAAACCAATCGGAAATATGTCCGCATTCCAATATTACAACTACAAATCAAAGATATTTCCTCAGGTCAAAGAATCTCTGAATAGATTAAGACAGGAATTTGACATTGTGGTCATAGAGGGTGCAGGGTCACCCGCAGAGATTAATCTAAAAAAATACGATATTGTCAATATGCGGATTGCTCGCTTAATAAAATCGCCGGTATTGTTAGTCGGCGATATTGACCGAGGTGGTATTTTTGCCTGGTTATTGGGCACATTACAACTTCTGTCTGAGTCCGAAAAAAAGTTAGTCAAAGGTTTTATCATTAATAAATTTAGAGGCAACAAAGCCCTTTTGAAAAATGGACTGCGTTTTCTGGAAAAAGAATCAGGTAAAAAAGTGGTTGGTGTTGTTCCTTATTATGATGACATAAAACTGCCTCAAGAAGATTCCCTGTTTTTTGACCAGCCTAAAAAAAGCAGGGTTAAAGAAGACGCAATAAAGATAGTTGTGGTCAGGCTGCCGCATATCTCTAACTTTACTGATTTTGATGTCTTTGAACAGGAAGAAGTGGATTTTGAGTATAGCGTTGATATAAATGATATAAAAAAGGCAGACTGTATTATTTTACCAGGAAGTAAGAATACCTGCGATGATTTAGAGTTTCTTTATGAGAAAGGAATTGTTGAGGTAATAAAACAAAAGGCAGAGCAAGGTTGTGTTATCGTAGGAATTTGCGGCGGCTATCAGATGCTTGGCAACAATATCCGTGATACCTTTGGCGTGGAAGGTAAAAAGAGTGTTCAAGGACTGGGATTGCTTGATATGGAGACGCAATTTAATAAGGAAAAGAACACCTATCTGGTGCAAGCCAAAGATTTAACCAGAAATCTCCTCATCAACGGTTATGAAATCCATCATGGTCTAACTAAAATTAATGGTTCGTATTTATTTTTAATTATCAAACGCGGGGACAAAAAAGTGCATATTAAAGATGGAGCAGTAAATTATGCGGGTAATGTCTGGGGGACCTATATTCACGGACTTTTTGATAATCATTTATTTCGACATAATTTCTTAAATGAGCTGAGAAAAAAAAGGGGGTTGCCCATTAAACAAGTGATGGGTGAATTTTCTCAAGATAAGGAATATGATAAACTTGCTGATTTGTTACGAGAAAATCTTGAGATGGAATTTATAAAGGAAATAATCGGTGTCTATAATGGCTAAAACAAAGGCTTTTTGTTGCTGGAGTGGTGGTAAGGATAGCTTATTGGCTTGTGTTAGGGCAAGCAAAGAAGTTGAGGTTACCTATCTTTTAAATATGGTGGATGAAAATGGTATCTCCTCTCGTTCACACGGACTTGGTTCAAATGTATTGAAACTCCAGGCTGAGATAATCGGTATCCCGCTTGTTCAGAAGAAAACCAGCCGACAAACCTATGAACAAAGGTTTAAGGAGGCGATAGCTGAGATTAAAGACCTGGGTGTTTCTCCTGAAAATCGGGACTCGGGACTCGGGGTTCGGGACTCGGGAAGGCTGGTAGCCGCAGGCTTCAGCCTGATTTCACCTGAACCATCAAACCATCAAACCCATTTTCATCTTCCTTTGTGCCCACTCCCTGTGGGCATGAGCGTTTCTCAAGGTGTATTTGGCGATATTGATGTTGTAGAACATCGAGATTGGATTGAGCGGGTCTGTCGAGAAATGGAGATAACCCCAATATTTCCCTTGTGGGAAGCAGATAGAGAGGAGATGCTTGCAGAATTTATGCAGGCTGGCTTTAGAGCCGTGGTTGTCTCAAGCAAAATAGGACAGGAATGGTTGGGTAGAGAGATAGATGAGCAGTTTGTCAACGAACTGAGGGCATTGGGGAACATTGACCTATGCGGCGAAAATGGCGAATATCACAGCTTTGTCTATGATGGACCTATATTTAAAAAACCGGTACTATTTACCCCGGGTAAAACTACCTTTAAAGACAATCGCTGGTTTTTGGAGATAATTCCAAAATAAACTAATTAGTAAGCGTTCAGATAGTAATTCACCGCAGAGACGCAGAGCAACAGAGAAAACATAGAAATAAAGTAACTATTCAGCCACTGATTATAGCACTTATTAATCGGTAACCGTTCAGGATATAGCCACAGAGTTACAGAGAACACAGAGGGAATATATAACCAACGAATGAACACAAGTACAAAAAGATTCGACCTGTGCGGTTAAATGTAAAATGGATAATGTAAAATGTATAACTGAAAGGTAATGAGTCTGGCGAAGGACTAAAATTTCCCATTTTTCATTTCCTATTTTACATTTATTTTTCCTTTGCGTCTCTGCGATGAATTAGTTTAATCGCACAGGTCGATTTTTTTCTCTGCGTCTTTGTGTCTGTGTGGTGAATCAGGAGGTTAAAGAGATGGACGCAATCCTGCTTTTAGGACATGGCAGCAGGTTATCAGAAACCAATAAAACACTCCTTCAAATGGCTCAAATGGTTAAGGAGATAGGTAAGATACCATTGGTTGAGATAGCATTTTTACAGTTCCAGAGGCCTGATTTCTTTGACGCTGTCAAAACCTGCATCTCGAAGAACGCAAAAAAAATCATTGTCCATCCTTATTTCCTCTATCAGGGAAGACATTTTGAAGAAGATATAACCGAAATGATTACAGAGGCAAAAAAGAGATATAACGAGATTGAGTTTATCCTCACAGAACCTCTGGGCGTGCATGAAAATATCGCCAGAGTCGTCCTTGAACGAACAAAGAAGAATATCCGTGAGATTAAAATACTCAAATCTCACGAAATAGAGGAGAAAAGCATTGAGATAATCGGCGAAGAACTGGGTGAAACAAACTTCCGTGATACTGAATTATCCATTGTCAAAAGGGTTATCCATGCCAGTGCAGATTTTGATTTTGCTAAAAATCTACGATTCCACCCAGAAGCCGTAGAGGCAGGGATAAGAGCAATAAAGGCGGGAAAAGATATTCTTGTGGATGTCAGGATGGTTGAGGCAGGGATAAATAAGAGATTGCTTCAAAACTGGCATGGAAGAGTTATCTGTAAAATCCAAAATTTTGCTTCGCAACATTCTTCGCATTCAAAATCTAAAATCCAAACTCCAGAAGATAAAACAAAAGCAGAAATGGGAATAGAAATGGCATTACAGAAAAATAACAATATTGGTATCATTGCCATTGGAAATGCGCCCACAGCCCTCTACCGGGCAATGAAACTCATCCGTGCTGGAATTTACACCCCTGGACTTGTTATTGGTGTGCCAGTTGGCTTTGTTAAGGCAGTTGAGTCAAAAGAGGTGCTCCTGCATATGAAATATCCATTTATTACCTCAGTGGGAAGAAAAGGCGGAAGTCCGGTCGCAGTGGCAATAGTCAATAGCCTTTTAAAAATAGCAGAAGGAAATACAGTAACCGTTCCTGTGATTCAGACACTGGACATCAGACACAAGACTATAGACTCTATTTATGCAGGAAATTAGTGACATTTGGGAAACCATCCTCAAAACTTCACTCCCTGAATTTTTCCACCTGTGCAGTTAAACATTTCGCTCCTACGGAGCTGAATTCTTTAAGGATTATCATAGTCTACAAATATATCACTCCTAACGGAGTTTAAAAATATAGCACTTATTATTCAAAACTTTACTTAGAATTAAATACTCGTAACTACTCGTAGTGAATTAACAAGTTATGCGTGAACCATTGCTACACTATGTCAAATTAGTGCTATAACTCTCTATATTTTTAGACAATTATGTCCATTTGGCTTGCCTTCCTCTATTTCTTATGATAAAATGGGGAAAAATAGAATATGAAAATTCGACCTCATCCTTCATTTAATGTCCCATAGGGACATTATATCGGTAAATGGTTTTCCATAAATTTTCTACCAATATATCGTTCCTACGGAACTGATTGATTTGTCTATCTATTCCTACCGATATTATGTTCCTAACGGAATGATTATTCTCATGCCTTATTTATGGGTATTATCCTATGCTGGAGTTTCGTGAATTTTCTATGATTCCTTTCTCATTTAATCTTTGCGTTCTTTGCGGTTAAAAAAAGGATAAACCACAAAGGGCACAAAGTAGTAACGCAAAGGACACAAAGGGAAGAAAATAGGTGAAGCATTTTTTATCAACTCAACTTCAAAGGATAAGTTGCAAAAAAAAATCATCAGGCTTTTGAGCCTAATTTTGCCATCTTTGAGCAAAATAAACAGATTGATAAGGATTCAGATAGCCTCAATAGCTCCTTAAATTAACGAAACTCCAGTAAAAGTCGTTTAATGTCTCGTTTGAACTGGGTTGTTCTTCGAATAGTCAGCTTTAAGATAACAAATCCTTTCGTAATTCTTCGACAGAATGAAATACAGGCACGGTAGATTTGTCTTCGGCAAATGCTTTCAAGGTCGTTTCATTCGGGATTTCAAGTTTACCAAAACTATGTCGAATATCTTCATCTTTCAGAATATATCGTGTGACAGCCACGCGGTCTTTTTTTGGTAATGCCCGAAATACCCGATAAAACGCCTCTCCTGTAGTGATTGTCACAGATTGATATTTTTCCAAATCTTTTTTTGATGTCAACATCTTTGGCACTCCTTTTTTAAACTAATCGGAATTTTTTGAGTGTTACCTTCACTTTTGCCCCGTTAGAAATACCTACTATTGATTGTTTCAGTCCCCCTTTCTCTTCACTCTACTACTTATAGACATTTCTAATGGGGTTTGTCCATTATGAGAATATGTTACCAAAATCTTTCCCTATTGTCAACAAGATTTTAACTGACAGTCCTGAAGAGTAAAAATCTTTGCACAAAAACTCCTTGAAATAATCCATTTTTTATTCTGGGAAGGTTTGTTTTTGTTTCTGTTTCAGTTAGGTTCCAGCCATAATATTGACTATACCTTTGGGGAGAAATTCTTAGCTAATTTTTATAATATCAAATCAACCCAATTTTCAAAAGAGCTATTCTTAAAATCTTTGCTTGCTTTGTCAAAATAAACCCAGCGTCCGCGATAATTCCGCTCGGTGTTGGTGACTATACCGCCAAAACATTTTTTGCCTTTTTTATTTTCACTTTGAATATACTTATACAATCCATCAATTTTTGGTCCAGCAATCTGTTTTGTTAAGCTGGCCTTGGTATCAAACAGGCCAATCCTTCCGTCCTTCAACTTCACAATAAAATCAACATAAAAGGGGTTCTTTTTGCCGTTGTCATAAGGAACGGCAAAAAATGTTGCGTCTCTGTCACCGTTTTTAAACCACCACTCAACTTTGTTGTCCGATTTTTCCAAAAAATCAATAAAAAGCCGTTTCCGGTTCCCATCTTTCATCGCTGTAAAACGGCATCATTATTGATTTCTTTACTTCTTCAAAATTTCCGCCATCATTATTGTTTTGCCCGAGCCGGTCGGCGACTTGAAAACAAGTTTTTTACTCCCAGAATAACCCAAAAGCCGCTTGGCTTTTATCAATAAATCATCTATTGCGTTTTCTTGATAAATTTTTAGTTGCATAGTTAATCAAATAATTTTATGTACTGCTGATGGGCAAAAACTTTATTTCTTTTTTTGCCAGTTATTTCTCTTAGAATTTCTAATTTAACTAATTTATTGACCAATGCTAAAGCATTAGGATTTTTAAGTCCTGTCATCCTTTCAATGTCTTTTATTGTCGCAAGGGGTGTGTGAAATAGAGAATTAAAAACTAATGTCGCCTTGTGAGTGGACCTTCCTAAAGATAAAATTTTATTCAAGCCATCCCCCCGTAGTTTCAATATCTTTTTACTTGTTTCAACTGCCTGTTCGGCGGTAACCGCTACTCCTTCAAGAAAAAACTTTAACCAACCTTCAATATCATCTTTTCCGTGAAAAGCGTTAAGACGGTCATAATATTCTTGTCTATATTTTTTGAAAAAATCTGAAAGATAAAGCAAGGGCTTAGCTAATGCCTTTTGCTGACAAAGATAAAATGTAATTAAAAGGCGTCCGATTCTTCCGTTGCCATCTAAAAACGGGTGAATGTTTTCAAATTGAGCATGAAGCAACCCTGTCTTTAACAATATCGGCATAGGAGATTTATCGTGCAAAAACTTCTCAAAATTATCCAGCAAAGTCATTATTTCCTGCGGCGGAGCCGGAATAAAAGATGCTCTTTGGAGAGTTATCCCACCTATCCAATTTTGAGATTTTCTAAATTCTCCCGGTTCCCTTCCTTCGCCTCTTACACCTTCAAGCAAGATTTTATGAATTTCTCTTATCAATCTTAAAGAGAGCGGGAACGATTTTAGACGGTCTAATCCATAATTCATTGCTTTTATATAATTCAAAATTTCATCAACATCTTTGTGGATTTCCAAATCTTCTACTTTCGCTTCCGCTTTCAAAACATCGGTAAAGGTAGCTTGTGTTCCCTCCACCTGACTTGATAAAGTCGCCTCTTTTCTGATATACATCAGAATAAAAAAATCCACATCGGGCAATGTTTCGGCAATTCCATCCAGCCGACCCAATGCCAAATCTGCTTTTGAAAGCAAACTTTGAAGTTCCTCATCGGCTTTAATTTCAAAAGGCAAGAAATCTGGCACAAATGCCTTATATTGCAATTCACTTTTTAATTGGTTAATGTATTTTCCGCTTCTCATAATTTTGAATCGTAGATTGGTTGTTTTTAATCTACGATTTTAAGTATAAATCGTAGATAAATTATTGTCAATCTTTTTCTACCATAGATAACTTTTTGATTGTTTATGTTTTACTAAATAAATCATTTACATATCTTTTTAATCGTCCCCGCACAAAAAATTTTTTCATTTAAGGAAACGAAAATTTTTCTGTTTTGATATTCTGCTAACGCAGAATTGCAGAAACGCTTCCCACCCCAGACGACGGAGCGGGCGGGCAAAAATTCATTGGTGGGGATGACACTCAGTCCCCCTTTCTCTTCACTCTACTACTTATACACATTTCTAACGGGGTTTGCCATTATGAGAATATTTTACCAAAATCTTTCCCTATTGTCAACGAGATTTTAACTGACAGTCCTGAAGAGTAAAAAATCTTCACACAAAAACCCCTTGAAATAATCCATTTTTTATTCTGGGAAGGTTTGTTTTTCTTTCTGTTTCAGTTAGGTTCCAGCCGTAATATTGACTATACCTTTGGGAAGGAATTCTTAGCTAATTTTTATAATATCAAATCAACCCAATTTTCAAAAGAGCTATTCTTAAAATCTTTGCTTGCTTTGTCAAAATAAACCCAGCGTCCGCGATAATTTCGCTCGGTGTTGGTGACTATACCGCCAAAACATTTTTTGCCTTTTTTATTTTCACTTTGAATATACTTATACAATCCATCAATTTTTGGTCCAGCAACCTGTTTTGTTAATCCAGCCTTGGTGTCAAACAAGCCAATCCTTTCATCCTTCAACTTCACGATAAAATCAACATAAAAGGGTTTCTTTTTGCCGTTGTCATAAGAGATGGCAAAAAATGTTGCGTCTCTGTCGCCGTTTTTAAACCACCACTCAACCTTGTTGTCCGATTTTTCCAGAAAATCAATAAAAGCCGTTTCCGGCTTCCATCTTTCATCGCTGTAAAACGGCATCATTATTGATTTTTTTACTTCAACTTTTTTATACTCGCCGCCAAAAGATAGAGTTTCCGGAACATTCCAATCCGGCACCTCAACCATTTCACTTTCTCTTTTTTCAACTTCTTCTCTGTATTTTTCCTTGACTTTATCTAAAACATTGACGAAATGCTGAGAGTTTTTATCGCTCAAAACTATTTGGACGATTTCTTCCCAAACATCGCCATACCACATTTTTAATTCTTGCTCAAAAAACTTATAAATTGATTCTTTTACTCTGCCAACTGACCTGTCTTCAGGATAGAAAGGTGTTAGGTGGTCGCGCACCCAAAAATCAAGCAATTTCTGTAAATCAAAACCGCTGGTTTTTATGGGCTTATCGCCAACAATTTTAACTCCTGCCAAAGCGTCAACATCTTCGGCTTTATAATCAGAGATGATTTTCAAATCAATTTTTCTTATCTTTATATCAACATTCTTTTTCAAGCCATATTCCCTGGCCTCTGCTAAAAATATCTCTGTAAAAAGAGGAGATAATCTCGTTTTCTCACGATGTCTTTTGGGATAGCAAGAAACTAAATTTAATTTAGGATCAAAACTTCTCCTGCTTGTGTAAATCGTGATGTAATCTTTGGCAATGTCTTCTTTAATCTCTATATTGTCCAAATTGGTATAAACATACCCATAATTCAAAATCTCGCTTTTGTAATGGCCCTTATCTGGTTCGGGCATACGCATAATCCTGCCGACTGTCTGGATTGAAAAAATCGGACTGTGCCATTCTCTAAACAAAACTAAAATCTGTGCTCTCGGACAATCCCAGCCCAAAGCAATAGCCTGCTTGAAAAGTAAAACTTCAACATAGTTATCCATCTTTTCTACTTCTTCTTTATTGATGTGTTCGCCCGAAAGCCAAATTCCTAGCCGATTGTTTCCTTTTTCCGTTGAGATTTTATATTTGCTTTTCAAAATACTTTCCACCCGTTCCCTTATTCTATCCTCTAAACTTGTTTTTCTGTCTGGCAATTGAATTAAAACTAAAGGATTGACATTAACTCCTTCTTTTTGAAATTCTTTAACTAATTCTTGCTTCTTTTTCATCGCCGCGTCTATGACCAATTCCTCGCTACCACCACTTAATTTCTGTGTTTGGATTTTTCCTTGTCTTATAAAACTCTCAAACTCATCATTCAAAATAACCGCTTTTTTAATCATTCCGTCTCTTTTGACATCCTCAAGCAAAACATCAACAGAAAGGTCGCCGCTTAAAACCGGCGTTGCCGAAACCTCAATTGTTAATTTCGGCCCAATCATCTGAATTAGGCCTTGCGAAATTTCGCTGGTGGCGTGATGATGGGCTTCGTCAATAATCAAAATTATTTCCAGGACATCTTCCTTTGTCCTCTCTAATACCTTTGACAAGTTAAAATCCTGTTCGTTATCGCGAATATAGATATTGTCTGCTTTGTTTATACTTTCCCAGTTAAAAAATAAAATCTCATTTCCGCTTATTTTCCTGTCGTCTAAATCCTCAAAATAGGAACACTTTAACGCTCGGCTTGTCTCAAAATAGTTTTCTAACTTATCTCGGCTTTGCTTATGAAGCTGTCTTGGGGCCGTCCAGATAAAGCCGAGAGATTGCCTGATTTCTCTGTCGTCCACTAACTGCTTCAAAAATTCCGCCATCATTATTGTTTTGCCTGAGCCGGTCGGCGACTTGAAAACAAGTTTTTTACTGCCAGAATAACCCAAAAGCCGCTTGGCTTTTATCAATAAATCATCTATTGCGTTTTCTTGATAAATTTTTAGTTGCATAAGATTAAATCCGTCCTTGTAAAAATTTTTGTATATCATTCTTAAATGTTTCTCTTGGTGGATTTTCCCATTGAAACAGATAAATTAAATCTAAATATGACTCAAGAGCAAGCTGATCTGATTTATTCAGTAAATCGGTGACAGAAAAAGTTTGCGTATGATAATTCCATGGTTCGCTAATTTTTGCCATTCGTGGAAAACTAGAAGGCATTCTATTAAAAGAATCTACAACGAGCTCGCGATTATTTAAATCATAAAGTTTGATTTCAATAATCAAATTTTCATCAAAAACGTTTTGAGTCGCTAATCGTTTAGCAAATTCAAAAATTTCGGTTAATGTATATAAAGTTCCAAGAACACCAAGCCATTTTTTACCTTTAAGTTCGTCTCCCCTTGCCCATATATTTCTATATTCGACATCTTTTAACCAATCCTCTCTTAAGGCTAAAAGGTGATAAAAATTAGCGCTTTTAGTCATTCTCCAAAATTCAATATGATTAGACCAATTGATAGTTTTTTCAACCCCATCTAAAGTAGGATAGGGTTCACCCTCACTATCTCTAAAATGAGGATAATCCCAACCCTTAAGCTTAACAACAGCGGATTGCACAATATCTTTTATTTTCTGTTTCTCAATTCTTTGTGAATTATAAACACTAGGGCGGATGTTTATTTCCCAATAGCCCTTGGATTTTATTTTTGTGATAACTTCATCCTTGTTCATAGTTACTTTGATATCCTTCAACTCTGCTTTAAACTTATCTTGGTCAGTTTTTGTACTTTTTAACACTTTCACACTTGACATTGTCTTAAAAAATCTTTGCACTCTAACAGAGAACAAGGCTAATTCCTTTTCAATTGCTAAATCTATTATCTCTCTCATTTCAGAAGGTTCGGTAATCTTTTTTGTTTCCGGTTTGTCGGTTCTAATATAAACAACAGAATTTTCAAGCCGATTTAAATTTCTGTTGTTTTTGCAAATAATGGGAGCAAATATAAAACTTTGAACTGCGAAAACTATAAAATTTTTACTATCATATTCAATATTGAGAATTTGAAATTTAGGTTCTGGTTCGCCAAAGTTTCTCACATGTTCAAAAATTAAATCTTGATCGTAAGTTTTTAAATTGTCCTCGCTCACTCCTTTTAATAAATATTTCTTTTCTTCATCGTCCCTCTCTATTCCTAAAATTATCTTACCTCCATCACGAGTATTAGACATAGCTAGAATACTCTTGATAATTTCTTGAACCTTGTCGTTCTCTCGAATAAGATCAATCTTGTTTGGCCAAGGAATAGAAGGTTTAAATTCAACAGATTTACTCTCATTTGGAGATTCTAATATACCGGTAATAATTTTGTCGGCTTTTGTGGGATTAATCATAACTTTACTTAAAAATCCTTCTATAAACCCGTAAAATTGCTTCGGGGATTGGCGATAATTGGACTTTCTGTTTTACATCTTTGAACTCATCATCAAAAGTTTCATCGCCCAAAGAGAAAACATAGACGCTGAATTTTCCTTTTATGTCTTTAATCGCTTTTTTGAAAGCCGGAATTGCTGTTTGGTCCCAAATAATGCCAGTATAGTAGTCTGAATTTTTGAAAACTTTAAATCTTTCGTTATCTAATACCTTTTCAAAAGTTCCCTCTTTAACACAAAGCATTTCTGTTGCCTGTTGGGTGAGTTTAATTTTGTTGCTGTCCGTTGGCTCATCATAATCAACAAAATCGGTTTTGAAATATTTAAGGTTGGCTGGAATTCCTGTTATATCAGGATAGTCTTTATGTCCTTCTATAACTCTTTTAATTCTAGTCCAGCATACTTCTTCAGCAATGTCATTTTCGTTATTTGTACAAAGGATAAATTTTCTTTCGCCACTATCTTCTTTATTAAGCAACAAAAGAGCATGAGCAGTAGTTCCCGAACCCGCAAAATAATCTAAAACGATGGCATTTTTTCTTGAATATAAAATTGGAGCTATGCAATCGTAGGTATTCCAAATAGATTTTGGAAAATCAAAATGGGTATTCGGCACTAAAGCGTGGACCAATTTTGTCCCGTATTCATTGGCATCATAACGACTATCTTGCCATACTGTTCTAACTGTTCCAAAATCCTTACCAATTTCAATTTCATAACCTGTTCTTGTTCTTCTTGTTCTCAATAAATTTTTAACTTCTTCTATGCTTTGTCTTGCATATCGCCATTTCCTTTCAATTTTGTTTCTATCAATGGGATAAATATAATAAGCATCACCAACTTTTTCTGTCTGCGATTTTGGGTGTTTCTCATTGGGTAAAACATCCCCAAAACCAATAACCTCATCATCTTTTACGATGATCGGATAAAAACAGTTCTTGGCGTCTGTTCTTAACGATTCACCGCCGTTATCCCTTAAATTCCTCCAATCTATATCTTTAGGCTGTATTTTTCTCTTTTCTATAACTCTCAATCCTTTCCTAAAAACAAAATACGCATATTCGTGGGTATATGAAAAATTATTTCCTTGAACTCCTCTTGGATTATGCACTATTGTTATACAATGAATTTCAAATCCTTTAAAAATTTCTTCCAGTAATAATCCCAATCGGTAAAATTCATTATCATCAATTGCACAGACAAACACGCCGTTTTCTTTTAATAAATTTCTTGCCAATCGCAGTCTATGCCCCATCATACTTAACCACTTGCTGTGTCTCCACGCATCGTTAATATCAACATAGTCATTGTTATACTTCCAATCTCTTGCCCCTGTATTAAATGGAGGGTCAATGTATATGACATCTATTTTACCAGGGTGGGTGTAATTCAAAACAGAGAGGGCATGATAATTATCACCTTCAATCAATAAATTTACTGGCTTATTTTTATCGGTAATAATTTCTTTATCCTTAACTTCTTTCAACACCGGCAGTTTCTCTTTGCACATCTCAACCACTTCTTCTGGTTTTTCTTCCCAAACAAGCCCGTATTTTTTCCTTTTCTTCAATTCCTTTTTCAGCCGCTCAACTTCTGCTTTCAAATTTTCAATCTCTAATTTTTTATTTTCTTTTGCCATAATTTTAGATTAATCCCTTATTTCTGAAACTAAAGAAGCCGTCTTTAACTACAATAATATGGTCAAATACTTCTATGTCTAAAATTCTGCCAGATTCCACTAATTTTTTTGTAATCACTAAATCATCTTCCGATGGTTCGGGGTCGCCTGATGGGTGATTATGAGCAAATATAACCGAAGCGGCCTTACTTTTAATTGCTTCGGCAAAGACCTCGCGTGGATGGGCAATGCTTGTGTTTAAACTCCCAACTGAAACTTCTGCGATTGAGTGGCCTCTACTATTAAGAGCGATGATATAAAAATGTTCTTTATGATAATCTTTAAGTTTGCTTTTTACCAGCCGATAAACTTTCTCTGGGTCGGTAAGCTCTTTGCTTCTATATGACGGGGCTTGAGTTGAAAGCCGACGGCTAATTTCAAAAGTGGCTTTTATTTGGGCGGCTTTTGCCAAGCCAATTCCTTTAATTAAGGATAATTCTTCAATACTTGCTTCTGACAATTTTTGCAAACTCCCAAAATGACTTAATAACTTTTGGGCAGTGACCGCCACCGATTCGCCGGCGACGCCTCGGCCTAAAATAAGTTGTAACAATTCTTGAGCCGAGAGTGCTTGTTCGCCAAACTTAACTAACCGCTCACGAGGCCGTTCATCTTTTGGTAAATCATGAATGGTAAATGATTTGTTCATATTATTCCATTAAATCATCGAGCGAGGAGACGCCAAGTGCATCTGCGATTTTTTTAACTCATAGAAATTTGATAATATGTAAAGATGGGCATCCTTTAACAGATTGCTTTCAATCTCTTTAATTAGAGTAATTCCTTTAGCAATTTTCTGTATAACCTTAATATTATATCTCCTATAAACCTCTTTTAGTATACTACTTCATTAAAAGTTTGTCAAGAGGCTGACCGAGAATTTTTATCTCTTCTACTATTTTGGTAAAAACCTACTAAAATTAATATTTTGACTCAATTAGCCCTAAAATGACCGTTCACCGCAGAAACACAGAGACGCAGAGAAAAAAATTAAAATCTATTCACCAGAGATAGAAATTTCCTTTTTTTGTGCATTTCGGATCTTTCGTTATTTATTAATCTTTTAATACTTACTTTCGACTAACTGTTTTTAAACCTTTTTAAACACCGAAAAATACAAAAAAAGATATTTTCCTCTCTGTTCCTCTGCGTCTCTGCGGTAAATTACCACCTGAACGGTTACGCCCTAAAGGCAAGGAAAGATTATAAAATTGTATCTTAAAAAGAAAAATCCTGAAAATTTACTCTTCAGAACGAGATTTACATTTTTTCTTGACAAATAACAAATGATTTAGTATTATATTTTGTATGAAAATGGATAACCAATTAAAAAGAAGATATGAGTATGAAATAGAACAACTTCATAATATGGTCATAGATGAGGCAGAGACAAAAACTATTGCGGAAGAATACCTTCAATACTTATGTCAGGCAAGAGTTGCCCTGAGCCTGGATGACCAGGTAGAAACGGAATATTACATTACTTTGACCAAATCCATCTTTGCTCGAACAAAAAAAAGTAAAGAACTTCAACAAGCCTGTGGTCGAAGAATAATTTTATATGAACTTATCTGGCTATCTGTCTTATTAATCCTTATCCCAATAATAATCTTTAGATTTGGGCGATTTATCGTGCTTGGGGTTCCTGGTGAATATTACATTTGGGGTGGTATCGGAGCAACAATCTCAGCGATATATAATTTTATTAAACAAACCTCTCTTAGAGATTTTGATAGACAATTTATTACCTGGTATTATATTAAACCTATGTTAGGAATAATCACTGGAGCTGTAGTTTATTTTTTATTTATGTGTATCATTTTTGCAATGGGCGTAGAAATTGACCCGATTAGACCTAATTTATTGATTTTATTAGCCTGTTGTCTAACAGGATTTAGTGAAAAATTCTCTTTAGAAATGGTTGAATCTGCTTCCCGGTCAATCTTTAATATCCCTTCACGAGTTAAGAAAGGAAAACACAGAGAAGTAGATAGTAGAGAGTAGCCAGTTTCAACTAACTGCTTATTATTTTTAAAGCTTCACGAAATTAAAAGTAAGTAACTGGTAACTAATTACCATTCACCAGTTACCAATTACCAGATGAAAGGAGGTAAAAAGGCATGAGTGAACTTTTTGAGATTCGCTGGCACGGTCGCGGTGGACAAGGAGCCAAAACTGCGGCAATTCTATTTGCAGATGCAGGTGCGGGTGAAGGTAAGTATGTTCAGGCATTCCCGGAATATGGTCCCGAGCGAATGGGTGCGCCTGTTCAGGCATTTAACCGCCTTAGTAATGAACCAATTACACTTCACTGTGGGATTGATTCCCCGTCTGTGGTGGTGGTGCTTGACCCAACATTGATTGAAACAGCAAAGGTGACACAAGGATTAAAAGAAAACGGAATGCTTCTGATTAACACAAATCAACCCCCTAACATAATGCGTCAAAATTTACCAGATTTTAAAGGAAAACTGTTTACGGTAGATGCGTCAACTATCTCTAAACAAGAACTGGGCAAGGAAATTCCTAATACACCCATGCTTGGTGCGTTAATTAAGGTAACTAATTTAATAGACTTTGACCGAATGCTTCAAGATACACGCAAAAAATTGGAGAAAAAATTCAAATCTAAACCAGAGGTGATTGAAGGTAATATTAAATCAATCCAACGAGCATATCAGGAGGTGAAAGGCGAATGAAAGAAAAAGAAGGATGGATGGATTTACCTATTGGAGGCTTAATATTAGAAGGCGGCACAGCAACTAAATACATCACTGGCGATTGGCGGAGTTTAAGACCCATCTGGGATAGTGAAAAATGTATTAGTTGTTTGACTTGCTGGATTTATTGCCCGGATTCTTCTATTTTAGTAGAAAATGAGAAGATGATAGGAATTGACTACGACCATTGTAAAGGCTGTGGTATTTGTGCTAATGAATGCCCACCTAAAGTTTCTGCCATAAAAATGGTCAATGAGGCAGAGTTCAGGTAATCGGTAATCTTGATTACCGATTTCAAACGGTGAGCAATGACACTATATTCAATTGCGTAGTGACCGCGCACTATACTTCTTTAATCCCTTCCATAATCTTTTCGCTAATTTGGGCAAGATTTCTATTTACCTCTTCATAGTTTTTAAGAAGTTTAGCCCCAGAGGTGACAACAGTGCTTAATTCACGGTCTAAATTACCGATAATTGTCCCCATCTCCACTACATTCTGTTTAAGTGTATTTAAAATATCAACCATCAGTCGTAGGTCTCTTTTGATTTTCCTATCTTTTATACCAAATAAAACTAATCCGAGAAAATAATGGAAGGTTCGAGGTGAGGTCAGATGCACCATCCTTGTTTGAGCATATTCACATAGTTCTGTTTGAGTCAATATTTCATAGTAAGCATTTTCTGAAGGGATGTAAAGTAAGACAAATTCAATATTCTCTAATGTCACATACTTAGCCACGGTGTCAATTTGACTTTTAACCTCTTTTTCTAATTTTCGGCGTAGTTCCTTCTCATCTTTTTGCGTAGCTCTAACTAATTTGCGGTAGGTTTCAATCGGAAATTTTGTATCAATCGGAATAATTTCATTCTCTAACGCAATTGCACCATCAACCTTTGTCCCGTCTGATAATTCATAGTCTTTTTTATAGACATCGCGTGGCAATTTATCACTAATTAAGGTATCCAGGATAATTTCTCCCACGCTTTTCATCCCTTTAGTCGCTTTTAATACCTCATTAATCTCGGTTAATTGTTGAGAGGCTGTTTGTTCTCTTAATTCTAATTGCTCCAGAGACAAAGAAAGCATATGAATGGTGCGATGCAGGTCTGTTTTTACCCCATCAATCGTTTTGGTAATATTCCCTAATCCTTCAATAGTAATGTTTTCCTTTCTTCTATAAGATAAAATGGAGAAACTCACGGCAATGATTACACCTATTAAGGTCAATATCATCATTATCAATTCAATTCCAGTCATTTTTTTTTACACTCCTCTCATAATTCATAATTATTTAGCCACAACGGCACAATTATCCTTTTCCCATTATTGCTTTTCTCTAAAGGAATTAAGCAATAGATAGAGTCTGACTAAACGATTATTAAATATATATTCTCCTCGTTCATATCCAGATTTTAAGACATTAAGTCTTTTCATTCGTTGGAGAAAGTTATCAAATTTTTTCTTTTCTACATCAGAAAGCCCTTTTTCAATATTACCTTTTTGGAAAGATAAATCAAAGTCTTCCTTACTAAGTTTTGATAAAATTGAATGATACTCTCTGCTACGCAACGCCTTGTAGACTTGTTGGTCAACAAATTTCTTGCCCGTATCTTCTGCGGCTACAAGAATTCCATTTCTCACATCGTCTTTGTCAACAACATTATCCTTGTCTATCCAGAAAATAGTCTCACCTATAAGATGCATAATTTTGGGAAATCCAGCTGAATAATGGGATAGAAGGGACATTGCTTCATCTGTAACCTGCATATCCACAGAATTAAATGTTTTGTTAAAAAACACTTTTATTTCATTATTGTCCATTGGCTTAAGCTCAACTATCTCAAAAATTCGTTCAACGGGTTGATGATGTTGAATCATCTCTCTTCTTCTCTCTTCAACTCCACAAAGTATTAACATTAAAGGAACTTTGTCCGTGCAAAGAGCGTTCTCATCGACCAATGTTTTAATGAAATGAGCAAATTGTTTATTTTTGGTAATTCCGTTAATTTCATCAAGAATTAACATTATCCCTTTAATACCATTATCTTTAACTCGATTCAACAACTCACGCAAGAAGGGTAAAAAACCCTGTGAGATATTTGGCCCATCAGTTTTTAACTGCTCAAGGTTTACACTAAATCCAAAGAGTTCTTGTTGACCTATGTATTTTGCCAGAAAATCTCGAATTTTATCAGTAATGGTAGGTCTATAAACTTGCGTTTTAATTGTTGTTTCAACCGTTTTAATAGCCACACCTTCCACTGTTTCTACATTACCAAGCAATACATGAATGCCCAAAATTTGGTTATCCTTTTCTGCACAATATTTCATAAAACCAGCCAGGGAACTTTTACCAATTCCATATTCACCTGTTAGAAAAATTGCCTGTGGCTTTCCCAATTCAACTTGCTTTATTGACCTGGTAATTCGTTGAATTTCATTTATTCTACCAATAAAGAATTCTATCGGGACAGGTTGCCCTGGATAAAATGGGCTTTTCCCTTTACTAATAATATTCATCCCTTCCCCCATACAGAACTGTGTAATTATCTCGCCATAAGAATTGTGGAGGAGTTATCCTCATCCTATTATAAAATACTACATTTGAACACCTTTGTCAAGTATTTTTTTTGAAACTTACCCACATCGTAACTATTCAGCCACGGATGGACACAGATGAAACACGGAAAATTCGTAACCGTTCACCGCAGAGACGCAGAGACGCAGAGAAAAAATTAAAATCTATTCACCAGAGACAAGAAATTTCCTTTTTTTGTGTGCATTTCGGGTCTTTCGTTGTTTATTAATCTTTTAATACTTACTTTTGACTAACTGTTTTTAAGCCTTTTTAAACAGCGAAAAATGCGAGAAAAATACGAAAAAAAGATATTTTCCTCTCTGTTTCTCTGCGTCTCTGCGGTAAAGGATTACCTGAACGGTTACGAAAATTCGTAATCCGTGTCCGTTTTCCGTGTCCGTAATCAGGCTTAAGGGTTTTTCTCCTGTTGTCCTCTGCCCTCTGCTCTCTGCCTTCTGCCCTCTGCCTTCTGTCCTCTGCTATTTATCCGTGCTAATCCGTGTCAACCAGTGGCTGAATAGTTACTAATTTGATTAATAACCACTATATTACCCATAAAGCTCGGCAATGCCCTGTTTATAAATTTTAGCGGAAGTCTGGAAATTCGTTAATTCATCCTCATTTAATTCAAGTTCAATTATCTCTTCTACCCCATTTGCACCTAATCTTGCAGGCACTCCAATATAAATATCTGAAACTCCATATTCTCCTTGTAAATATACAGAACAGGGTAAAATTTGTTTTGTATCTTTAATGATACTCTCCACCATTTGAACTGTCGAGGCGGCTGGGGCATAAAAGGCACTACCTGTTTTAAGCAATGTTACTATCTCACCGCCTCCTTTTCGCGTTCGTTCAATTAATCTATCTAATGTTTTTTCATCCATTAATTCTGTAATTGGTATCTTATTTACCAGCGTCCATCGAGGTAATGGCATCATTGAGTCCCCATGTCCACCTAAAATTATTGAAGATATATTTTTAGGAGAGATTTTTAATTCTTGTGAGATAAAGTAGCAAAATCTGGCAGTATCCAATATCCCCGCCTGACCAAGCACCCTTTGAGGACTAAGCCCGGATACCTTAAAGGCATGATAGGTCATCACATCTACCGGATTAGTCACCATAATGATGATAGAATCAGGGGCATATTTGACTATATTTAAGGTTATTTCTTTAATAATCTGGGCATTTTTATAAAGCAAATCTAACCTATCCATACCGGGTTTACGGGCAAGCCCGGCGGTAACAACTACTAAATTTGAATTTGCCATTTGAGAATAATCAGATGTGCCAATGATTTTAGTCTCAAATCCTTCTATTGGGGATAATTGAGCGATATCAAGTGCCTTTCCTTCGGCTAATCCTTCAACTACATCCACTAAAATTATCTCATCAATCAATTCTTTTTGAGCCACTAAAAGGGCAGTTGTTGCGCCGACATTGCCTGCCCCGATGATACTAATTTTTTTCATTGATTTTTTCTCCTTTTTTATCAATACCTTATCATTATCGACAATCGGTGACTTGAACCTAAATCTTGATAAGGCACATAGCCATAATCTAATTGATAAGACTCCTTAAACTTATAGCCTAACCCTACGGTTATACCCGAAAGTGGTTCATTATCAATCTGTTTCAATTTATATCTATAGCCAGTTCTCAAAAAAAGTCTTCCATACCCTTTTGCTAATCCAAAATGAACAGATGGTTTGCTGTCAAAGGGTTTATAAAAGTCTATGGCTAATAATAAACTATCTTTTTGGTATGAAATTCCACCTCGCAACAGTGTAGGGTAATCAAACTCTTTTTTGTAAATCTTCATTTTTTTCATTTCATTCCAATTTTGTAAAGTTAGACCCATTTTAATATTTTCTCGTAATGGATATAAATAACCGAGGTCAAATACCACGCCCGTGCCCTTTTTAGCATCTATTTCTTGAGAGATTAATTTAAGACTTATCCCAACATCTTTATGAGCCCATGAGATAATAACCGCTATATCTTTTGCCCCAAAAGTCCCTATTGGCACTAAATCATACTCATTTCTTCTGCGTTCTATATCGTCTATGAACAATCCTATCACGCCAAGACCGATAGTTTGTTTCTCTTTTAGAGGCACAGTCAGTCCTATAAAATCATGATTTATTTCTTCAAACCAGAGATTATGAATAAAGATAAACTGGCGGGTATTGATTTGAGATAAGCCAGCAGGATTCCAGTAAATAGCCGTAACATCATCCGCAATTGCAGTAAATGCCTCACCCATTCCCACAGCCCCTGGACCTACTGCAATTTTAAGGAAAGAGGCACAAGTTTCACCTGAATTTAATGCAAATGCTGTATTTGAAAATAAGATTAACACCCCGATTATAATTAAAATCCTCTTCACTTTATTCTCCTATCTAATAATGGCTATCTTGCCCTTTTTAGTTCCTGCATCACATTTAAGTATGTAGATATAAACTCCAAAGGCAACATCTTTATTTGAATCATTCTTAGCATCCCAGTAGACTACCTCTGAACCAGGATATTTTTGAATTTCAGTCCCTTCTTCATCTAATGTCCGAATTAATTCACCTGCTAAATTATAAATATAGACTTTTGGGTTAGAATTCAGTGGTATATTGCCAATCTTAAGCACATCACCTTCATCAGGATAGCAAGGATTAGGATAATGGATAACCTTATCAAGTGTTTCTACTTTTAGATTTATATTTACATCAAAGTTATCCACATATTCATACCCCCCATCATCACTTATTTCTATAGAAAAACTAACCTTATGAATAGGAGGACAATTTGAATTAACCATTATTTTATAAGGATTACTGGAGTTATTAGAAGTGCCTCTATAGGGTATATTACCAAAAGTGGCGGTTCCGCTAATAATAGTGATATACGGGTCAGTAGTAGATAATGTGCCTGTTACTCCTGTTATTGTTCCATCCTTTAAATTTTTGAGTGTAATTATCAAATCAACTATCTCCCCTGGTTTATCAATGACATTATCAATAGTCTGGTCAATACAAAAAATCTCTTTTACCACACCTATTTTCATAGCCGGGTCGCCTAATAAATTAAGGCAGAACATTATCCAGCGGTAAGGATTATGCTCAGCACACTGATTGATAAACTCCATTTTACTTCTACCAAAAGTCTCGCCAATACAGGAATATCCTCCATTAAAAAATTTTTTAAAAAACTCTATCTGATATTCGCCGCTATATTTTTTGACATTATATTCATCAAACCAACCATATCTTGAATTGCCAACAAATGCTACTGCACCACCATCTGGATTTAAAATCATCTCCTCACCAATACAATCACTTCCATTGGGATTTTCAAATGTTCCACTGAAATCTCCAGCAATACAGCCAATAGTGTTAAAGATAAAGGTTTTAGAGCCATTACTTAAGATTCTGACATCTATATGGCTACCAATTTCAAAAGGAGGGGCAGTATACCAGTGAGCATGATTAGCATGGACAATTAGTCCTACGCCAGAATTGATATAGGTAGTTATTCTATCGTTATCCACACCACCTTGAGTTTGATATTCTCTAAAGATAGTATATGTTCCTGGTGTCTCCTTTGCAATCTCTTCCATAATTTCCTTTGCATCACAATTATTCTCAAGTTTATAGGCGATTAAAAGCTCCTTATAGAAATAGTCGTCTGATGATTTTTCAAAAGTAATTACTTTATTAACAAAATTAATAGCTTCTGATAAATTACTTACCGGAGCCCTTCCAATGGAAACCTCTGGCATCAAATCGATATTATCTTCGTTTAATTCCCCATAAACTTTATCTCCATCTGTATCCCAGTCCCAATCCTTATCAAAGCAGGTATAGTAAAGGTCACAGGGGATCTGGCAGTCTATCACATCTCCAAAATGTGGAACGTTTGGCACTTTGGCATATACCCCGCGATATGGAATAACATCTGTATCCCCGCCCAAAAGGACATAACAGGTTCCATAATTTTCATAGTAATTTTTAATAAAAGCCTTAATCTTTTCTTGATTATCTACACCTGGATAGTTAGTGTATATCCAGGATGTAGTAACAATTTTAGTGGTCATTGGTTTTGAGTTACATAATGATTCAAAAGCAGATACTAAATTTCCATCAGTGATAATTACATACTCATAAGTAACTAATGGGATTTGTCTTTTCTCAGATGCATAAGTATTTACCAGATGAGAATTGACGACTAATTTATTTACTAACTCCCTATCTTCTCTAAATCCTCTAAAGGTAGGACTCATAGCCTTTGTTTCAGATGATGTAAGATTCAGATTGAAATTTATTTGTTTATTCCAGAATAATTGTTTAGTTTCAGGATTGTAGCTGGCGCCAAAAACAGAAAGGCAGGCAAGATTGTAACCTCGTAACTTCTGAATAGAATTAAGTTTGATGATATTTTCGGGATAAAAATCTAAAGATAGGTATTGCGGGTGCGTAGTTTTTGAGCCATTAGATATAGGAATGGGTGGGGAAACAGGACAGATGTTGTATTCACCCTTTAATTCTATCTGTACCATAGAGGTAATCGTTACATCTTTAACCACTGCCTCTGGTGGTAAAAGCACAAAAAAGCTGCGCACCGGTAATTTGGGTCTGCCAATCTCAGCAGACTCATGACATTCCCGAACCTCTACTATATCATAACCATTAATAGATTTTATTTTTAAGGGTTCAATATCAACTTTACAGGCAATAAATGAATTAAGGGCGTCAAATTTAGTTAAAACATCCTCTCCAAAAACAGGTAAGGTTATCAAATTTATTAAGACAGCCCAAAATAAAATATTTGTCTTTTTGGTTTTCATCGTTTTTCTTGTAATTCCTTTGTGAAATCAGCACTTTCAACTGAGAAGTCGATTATCCCTTTAGCTCGCTCAATAACCGTATTTATCTCTTCCTTATGTGGGATATATTTAGCGAATTTTACTAAATCACATTCCTTTAAAAAGTTGTTCACTAAATTGACATAATCCTGTCCTATCAGGTTTATTTTCATTTTCTCAATCAGTTCTTGAGTAGTCAACTCTAAGGCATTAATTTTATATCTTCTTTCGATATATTGTCTAATAACATCTGAAATTTGAATGTAATATTCCTTTACCAAACCCTGAGTTAGAAGATTAGATGTTCTAATTTTATTAAGTTGTTCATAGGCAATTTCGTGTGGCGGTCTAATAACTTCTACCTCCTGTTCCAATGGAGGTTTCTTTCTTTTATTCCAATAGATTAATCCGATAACGCTTATCAGTAAAATTAAAAATATAATGATTAATATCCATATCCATTTAGTTAAATCTGCCTTAATTTCTACGGGTGGTTTTATATCTTTAATATCTTTAGCGTTTTGGGGTAGAACTGATTTTACTTCTATTTTTATCTCTTGGGAATGTATTTTCCTCTTTTCTTTATTGGGCAGTATGTATTCAATGATTACTGCCGGTATCTTGAATTTACCTGTTTGATATGTAGTAATAATATATTCATACTGAATAAGTATTTTATTCCTTGTTTTTTGAGGTTTTAATTCTTTATAATTCAGAATCTCAAAATTACCCGGCTTTATTTCTGGAGGTGTAATCTGAACATTATTATCTTTTTCAATAACTAATGTATATTTAATCGGGTCACCAATAGTAATAATTGGTTTATCTACCTTAACTGTTATTTCTGGTTCTTGAGCAAAAACACAGGAGCTAATGAATAAAAATGCGAAAAAAACTTTCATAAACAAATTTAATTCCTTTATCTCAATCACTTTTTTAAAATCTCAAGGACTACCTTCGGGGTCATCTCCTTTTTTAATAGGCAGAAGTCAGGGGACAGACTTCTCTCCTCTGACTTGAGCCAATGAAATATACCAATAAACGGATAGTAAAATTTTATCACAAAACAAATGATATGTAAAGTATTTTTTTGTAGTGTTGATAATTTTTATTGACACAAACCCAATTTACTGATATAATTTTTAACATAACCTGAAGGGGAAAAAGGAGGATATTATGGCAGAGAAAAAAACACAATCAGAAAAAGTTTCTATAACAAGCACCAAGCAGGAAATACTCGATGCATACCAATCACTTCTTAAACAACTCGAAGAGAAAAGTAAAACTGAACTAAAACCAGAAGAGAAAACTGAGGAGAAAAAGAAAAAAGAGGTAGTAGAATCAGCAGATGCTCTGTCTGCGGAAGGAATTGTAACCCAGCTAATTAATCTGAAATTAGAGATAGGCAAGATGTTGACACAAGTTTCAGATAATATGGAGAAGGAAGTCAATAAATACACTGGAATTAAGAAGGCTATCGAAATCAAAGAGAAAGAATTAGAGGATATATATGGAATAGAGCGGGCATCGGCAACATTAGCCGCTTTGATAGAAGCCCAACATCAAAAAAGAAAGGAATTTGAAGCTGAAATAGTCGGTAAAAGAGAGGAGTTAGACCAGGAAATCCAACAAACTCGGCGGAAATGGGAAGAAGAGAAGAAACTCTATGAGGCACAAATCAAAGAACAACAAGATAAAGAGGCAAAAAGACAAAAGCAGGAAAAAGAGGAGTATGAGTATGCCTTTAAACGAGAGCAACAGATAACAAAGGATAAATTTGAAGATGAAAAGATAAAACTGGAAAAAGAAAGTCAAATTAAAAAAGAACAGCTCGAAAAGGAACTGGCTGAACGAGAAAAGATAATTGTAGAGGGTGAGAAGGAATTAGACGAATTGCGAAAGAAGGTTAGTGCTTTTCCCAAAGAAATGGAAACAGCCATAAGTAAAGTTGTTAAAGAAACTACTGAAAAAATCCAGTTAGATGCAAAGAATAAAGAAGAATTGTTGAAGAAAGGATTTGAAGGTGAAAAGAATGTTCTTCTCACGCGAATTGAATCTCTTGAGAAAACAGTAAAAACACAAGAAGAACAGATTACAAAACTCTCAAATTCCCTTGAAAAGGCATATCAAAAGGTTCAGGATATTGCGGAAAAGGCAGTTGAAGGCTCTTCAAATCTTAAATCTTTTACTAACCTCCAGCAATTAGTAAAAGAACAAGTGAACAAAAAAATGGATGAAAAATAATGGAAGAAAAAGTTTTAGCCCAATTAAATGAAAGTGCAAAGATAAAATTAAAGTTAGATACAAAACAAATTGTTGTTGCCGCTCAACTCATCATCGAGGCGTATCAAAAAGGTGGTAAGGTGCTTTTGATGGGAAATGGTGGTAGTGCCGCAGATGCCCAACATATTGCTGGCGAGTTAGTGGGTAGATTTAAAAAGGAAAGAAAGGCATTACCGGCTATTGCCCTGACAACAGATACATCCATCCTAACCGCAATTGGAAATGATTATAATTTCGACGAAATCTTTAGACGACAGGTAGAAGCGTTAGCTCAACAGGGTGATATTGTCATTGGTATTACTACAAGTGGTACTTCGCCAAATGTGCTCTTAGGTATTGAAAAGGCTAATGAAATAGGGGCAAAAACTATTGGATTATCAGGCAGAGATGGTGGAAAACTGCGACAAATTGCTAATCTTTGTCTAATTGTTCCTTCAAACAATACCCCACGAATTCAGGAAGCACATATCACCATCGGCCATATTATCTGTGATTTAGTGGAAGAGACATTATTCAGATAGCATTAGTATTCGTTGCAAACGATGTTCCACCAAAATGATAGATAAAATTTGTTTTTTCTATTCTCCAGAATGCACCGTCAAAAAGGTCTTCATTGGCACAGGCACTAACAATTTTCCCAATAAAGATAGTATGGTCACCAGCGGGATACATCTCTAAAACCTCACATTCTAAATGCCCAGGACACTCTTTGATTAATGGTGGTTTAACTATTCTAGCTGGCAGAGCAGTAAGTCCACTTTCTTTAAACTTATCTATGTTTTTACCTGAGGTAGTTCCACAGAATTTGACTTGATTTAAAAGGGAAATATCCGGAATATTGATGATAAATTCCCGTGTGGATTCTATCAGTTGGTGGGAAAAATGGCTTTTAGCCACACTTATTGTACATAATGGAGGCTGATGACTAACTGGCATTTGCCAGGCAACAGTCAGAATATTGGGTTTTCCCTCTTTTGAAATAGAGGTTACCAGCACAACACAACCACTATTTATAAGCCGATTAGCATAGACAAGAGATACCTCTTTTTTATTCATATCATAAATTATATAATTCCCAAATGAATTTGTCAAGGATTTTGTAAGCGTTCAGGTGGTGTAACAAAAGGAGATGTGGAGATTAAGGAGATAGGGAGATATTATTAAAAAAATTGAAATTAATAGAAATTAATAGAAATTTATGGAAATTTGTTGTTTTCCACAATCAATTTCTACCTATTTCTATAAATTTCAATCTATTTCTATTATCTTATCTCCATATCACTCTTATCTCCTTATCCCCTTTCTTACACTTTTGATATATAGCCTGAACGGTTACGCAATGTCTATGTCCAGGGACAAGGACCTGGCACACCCTGCTTAACCATTGAGCCAGGGATGGTGGAAGGGGTCAAAAACCCTAATTTGGTAAAAAGGGCAACAGCAATTCTCGATGAATTTTTAGAGACTGAATTCACCTATGTTTAGGAGAGATAGAAAAAAATATTTTTCGTAAAGATTTTGAGAGGAAAATAAGGAATAATGAGTCTCTATCTAATTTTTCACCGAGGATTTCTGAAAGGGCAAATTTTTTTGTTGACAAAAACAATTAAAGAAGATATAATTATTTTAAGGAGATAAAAATGCCTATTTCATTGATAAAAGAGGAAGAAAGACATATCTTACGGGTTTTGCCTATCCTTCTAAAGAGGGATGAGCAATTAAGAGGCTCTCTCTATGCCATCCTATCTGAAACTTTTGCCACAAAGGTTGATCTCAAGCTGATTATTGAACAGATGAATAAGAGGTTTGAAGAGCAAAGGGAAGAAACAAACAGGCGATTTGAGGAAATCAACAGACGCTTTGAGGAACACAGGGAGGAAACAAACAAGCGATTTGAGGCAATGGAAAGGCGCTTTGAGGAACACAGGGAGGAAACAAACAAGCGATTTGAGGAAATCAACAGACGCTTTGAGGAACACAGAGAGGAAACAAATAAAAGATTTGAACAGATAGACAAAAGATTTGAACAGATAGACAAAAGATTTGAACAGATAGACAGAAGATTTGATGTAATGGATAGAAAACTTGAAGACCAGAGCGATTGGGTAGGTGTAGTTGTTGGAGGCCTTCAAAGGAGGGCTGGTAGGAATTTGGAAGATACAATTGCAGGAACATTAAGATGTGTTTTAAAAACACCTGACCTGAAGCCAGAGTATCTTATGATGAGAAAGAAGATAACAGATGAAGAAGGGATTATGGGAAGAAAGGGAAAAAGCTATGAAATAGACCTCTATGTCCATAATTCTTATGCCCTGGTTTTTGAGATAAAATCCTATGCTGAAGCTGATGATGTAGAAAGATTTAATGACAAGGCAGAGATAGCAAAAAAGCAATTTAACATCCCTCAAGCAAAAAAGGTATTTGTTACATTACAAAAAGAAAGGGATATGGCTGAAGTTTGCAAGACTTTTGGAATTGAGTTAGTTTAAAATAAAAAATTTCTCCTTGATTATATAGGAAAGTATAAAATATACCACGAATTTCACGAATTGGACGAATAAAAATGTGTCTAAGTATCTGGTAGTCTATGTAACCTAGACACCTAGTGCTCTGTCGCCATTCAAGTGATTGATTGGCCGTTGTCCCCCGCTGGCGGGGATCTAATCCTTACCCACAAGTTGGGTAACAAGATGAGGTAAGTAAGGATAAACTATGAATGGGAGATTAGAGATTGCAGGAGAGCGGAGTAAGTGGCAAAATTCCAAATCACAAATTCCAAAATACAAATAAATTCCAATGACCAAAATTCAAAATTCCAAACAATATGAGTAACTATTCACCACGA
>JBFLYA010000012.1 GCA_040757115.1 bacterium
ATTCGTGCCAAAAACTTCTATCATATTGAGTCCTATCCAAAAACTTGAACATCGAGTAATAGAAATTTATGGAAATTTGTTGTTTTCCACAATCAATTTCTACCTATTTCTATAAATTTCAATCTATATTCTATTATCTTATCTCCATATCACTCTTATCTCCTTATCCCCTTTCTTACACTTTTGATATATAGCCTGAACGGTTACGTTTTTTTAGATCAATCTGTTCTAAAAGTTGAACAGTGCTTCCATCATAAATTCCTTTAACTGCCAGCATCTACCTTCACCTCCATTTCTATTTTACTCTAATTTTTCGTAACCGTTCAGCCACAGAGGCTCAGAGTTCACAGAGAATTAGAGAAATTAGCCACAAATGGACACGAATTAACCTCTGACATTCGATAAATGTAGTGCGAACCTTTAGGTTCGCTTTCCTGCTTGCCAGAAGCGAGGCTAACGTCTCGCACTACAAATCTTTTTATTATTCGTGTTCATTCGTGGTTATATATTCCCTCTGTGTTCTCTGTGACTCTGTGGCTATATCCCTGAACGGTTACCAATTTTAAAGCAGCCAGCTCCTTTAATTTTTGAGAAAACTGCTACTTTGTAGTACCCAGAACAGCAAGAACCTCATCTGGTATCCCTACTTGAGCTACACTCATACCCATTAAAGTCACCTCCTTGATAGGAATTTGCTTTTTGACTGTTTTTAGATTGTGTATCCATTTTTAGCCATTCTGAAGATATTCTATCACAAATTTTATCCTATGTCAACAAAAAATCCCAGTCTATTTATCCCGCAATTTGATTTTTTTTAATTTTAATTAAAAAAAATGTTGACAAAATTAAAGAAAAAGTGTAAAATATATTCTAATTATAATTATCTTCAGAAAAGCTAATTATAATAATGTGTAATTATTTAGCCATCTGAAGTGAAACAACAGGCAATGGTTGTTAGGTTCAGGGAGCAAGGTAAAAAATAAGCTCCAGTGCTTCGTGAATTTACTGTCTCACTTCACGGGGGTAAATAATTACTAAAATTTTAATATGAATGAGGAGGGAAAGATAATGAGAGGAATAAAGTTTCTCTTTTTATGGGTTATGATTTTTATTTTGGTCGCACCAATAATAAGTTCAGCCCAGACGCTGGCAGAGACAAAAGAAAAGGCAAAAAAGAGATTTGACACAGGCTATCAGTTGTATTTTAAGAGTAATTTTGAAGGAGCGGAGAAGGAATTTAGTAAGGCAATTGAATTAGACCCGTCAAATCCGGAGTATCATTTCTTTTTAGCGAAGAGTTATTATAAGCAAAAGAATTCTTCTAAAGCGATTGATGAACTTAGGCTGGCAATCGGGATTAAACCTGAATATTTACAGTCTCATTTACTTTTAGGTGATATTTATTTTGAAAGAGAAAATTGGACAGAGGCAGAGAAAGCCTATTTAAAAGCAGATGAGTTAGATGACAAAAATTTTGATGCCAATTTTAAAGTAGGACAGGTTTATATCAAACTAAAAAATGTAGATAAGGCGATTACACATTTAAGTAAGGCAAAGAGATTAAATGGAAGTGAACCTTATGTTTCGTTTTATTTAGGTCAGGCTTATTTGGAAAAAGAGGAAATCTCTTTAGCGGTAAGTGAATTTGATAATGCGATTCGGCTCCAAACCAATAATCCACTTTTCTATTATTGGCGAGGGAATGCCTTTTTTGCCGCAGGAGATTATCGAGACCCAAATGATTATAATTGGCGCTCGGTGGTAGATTATCAACAAACCATAGAATTTGGATTGACTACTCCGTATGTTTATTTTATGTTTGGGAATACCTTACTTAATCGGGCATTTTATTGCCTCACGGTTAAGAGAGATACAGATAGTTTAGACTTATTGGAACGGTCAATTGTCAAATATCAAGAGGTAACTGTATTAGAACCAAATGCTTCTAATGCCTACAATAATTTAGGGCTTGCTTATTATTACCTGGGTCGATTGGATGAAGCGATTGAGGCATATAGAAAGGCAATTGACCTTGAGCCAGTGGTAGCATTCTTCCATGATAACTTAGCAGATGTGTATTACAAAAAGGCTAATTTTAATGAGGCAATTGCTCAGTGGAAGTTAATTCAAGAATTAGACCCAAATTATGTCTTAAGTGATGTCTACTTCCCTACGCCACAAAAACCCATTAAAGAGAAATTACGAGAGGCAGCAAGAAGGAAATAAATTACATCATATCTTAAAACTACATTTCCACTCTACTTAATTTCTGGCAAAAAAATCTTTTTTAAAAATTTTCTTGACAAAAATTTAGATAATATAGTATAATTAAAATTCTTGTGTTTAATTTTGGTAAAAGGAGATTTTAAAAAATGCCACGAGAGATAATTATTCTGGCATGTTCAGAGTGTAAAAATCGGAATTATTCTACAACCAAAAATAAGAAAAAGCATACAGAAAAACTTGAGTTGAAAAAATACTGTCGAACTTGTAGAACTCATACACTACATAAGGAAACGAAGTAGTTGGGTAACAGGCCCGTGGCTCAATTTGGTTAGAGCATCGGTCTCCAAAACCGAGGATTACAGGTTCGAGTCCTGTCGGGCCTGCCAGAAGACAGAGGTCAAAAGTCAAAAAACAGATATTAAGGGAATATCTTTAAAATGTATGTGTTTAGCGTGTTCCAAAGTGCGTTGATTTGAGACTTATAGTAGTTATTAACGAAAATTTCTCATAGAACAGATATAGCAACAGGGTTGATGGTTGATAGTTTATAGTTGATAGTTTCATAGACTATCAACTATCAACAATACTAATGTGAACTTTTGGTTAATACTTACTATATTTTCTGATGGGAGAGAGAGTTGTGAAAGAGAAAATAAAAGAACTAATTTTTAAAGCAAAAAAATTCCTGAATGAGGTCTGGACCGAAGTTAATCCAAAACAAGGTAAGGTTTCCTGGCCTGACCGTAAAACAATTATTGGTTCTACGGCGGTAGTTATTATCTGCGTTCTGATTATCACCTTATATATTTATCTTGCGGATGTTATTTTTATTGTCGTGGTTAACCAGCTTATTGGTCGGAGGTAGAATGAGTAAAAATTGGTATGTTATTCATACTTATTCTGGATATGAGAATAAAGTAAAGACAAATTTAGAGCAACGACTTCAATCAATGGGACTGGGAGATAAAATTGCTCAAATTGTTATTCCTACTGAAGAAGTTACTGAAATACGCGGTGGCAAGAAAAGAAAAGTCCCAAGGAAATTTTTCCCGGGGTATGTATTGATAGAAATGGAAATGGCTGATGACACCTGGCATATTGTCAGACATACACCCGGAGTATTTGGATTTGTTGGCGACAAGAATAAACCAATTCCATTGAGTGAAGTAGAGGTTAAAGAGATTATTCATGGAGCAATACCAGGAGTTTCGAGATTAAAACCTTCTTTAAAATTTGAAAAGGACGAACCCATCCGGGTTATTCAAGGACCTTTTACTAACTTTATTGGAACGGTTGGAGAGATAGACCAAAAACAAGGAAAATTAAGAGTGATGATGAATATCCTCGGTAGAATAACACCGGTCGAAGTAGAATTTCATCAAGTGGAGAAGTTGTAACAAAGGTCAGCTTTTTCATCCGGACTACCTCCTTAATGTTTGGGGCAATGTCTAAAAAGACAACCCTCTTCTATTATATCAGATATCGGGTAGTCTGGATGACTTTTTATAAATCTTTTTTAATATCTTTGAAATATAAAAGTATTATACCAGACCTCGAAAGCAGAATTAACTTGACAAAATGAGAAAGATAAAGATTATGTTATTATAAAAGTTATTATGGCAAGACCACAAGACCATGGAGAGTACAATACCAAGGTGCAATATATCATGTAATGTCCAGAGGGGTGGCTCAACAGGAGATATTTCGTATTGAAGATGACTATCATCGATTTTTAGACTATCTTGAGAAGAGTGTGGATAAATATGGATTAGAGATATTTGCTTTTGTGCTAATGTCGAATCATTATCATTTATTTGTGCGAACAAAGGAGGCAAATCTTTCTAATGCACTACAATGGTTGCAAACAGAAAGGGATGTAGCCATTTATATATTATATATAGTCATACTGGATTGAGTAATAAAGAGATAGGTGAGATATTTGGAGTAAGTCCAACAGCGATAGGTAAGGCAAGTATCCGAGTAAGAAATCAGATGAGCGACCATAAAGGATTTAAAAAGAAGGTAGAAGATATAGTTAATTCTGCTTTCGAGATCTGACCCCAATATAGTTTCGTGACCCCAATATGGTTTGTCCTTTGGGATAGGAGGACAGCCCTTGCCCCTGCGGTTAAAAAGGCAAAGGAACTTGAGGAAAGGGAAGAAAGGATAGAAAAGGCGCTCAAGGAATATGCGATTCAACAACCTAAATTAGCAGCAGTTTTAAGAGAAGTTGGAATTTTGTAAAAACTTGACTAAAGATGAAACACTTATGTTCACAGCGAGTGGACATAAATGAAGAGGAAAATTAATGGGACGCAGATTTTCGCAGATAAACACAGATGAATTAGAGAATTAGATTTTTAACTTTGTGTGTCTTTGTGTAAAGAAAACTATTTTCAGGAAAAAACAATAACTTTGTTCTTTGACAATTTAATATGTTTTTTTTGTGTTGACAGAGGAAAGAGAGTAGTGGTATAATGGATAAGTGATGAGGTGAAGAGATGGGGAAGAAAGATAGAAGACAGAAGTCAGAAGTCAGAGAACAGAAAAAGAGGAAGTGGAAGGTTCATCTTAAAATTCCAAAGTTTCTCATTCCAAAGGATGAGCCGATTGTGCCAAAGGCATTTACTCCAATAGATTATGTGGGTGGGATAGTGGTATTTTTTATCTGCGGGAGAGTATATCTATATACGATAGAGGAAATGGAATAATATGGGTAAGAGGAAAAAGAAAATAAAGAAAATTAATCAAAAAACTCAAAAATCAATAATTAAAGATTTGTTAAGAAAACGATTATTTAAAAAAGAGAATTATATTATAGCAGGGATACTCATTTTTGCGTTTATTCTTCGATTAATTCACCTTTTTCAAATGCAAAGTAATTATCCCGAATTTTACTCACCTAACCCAGGAACAGATATGGGAATGTATGATAAAGCTGCTATGGAGATAGTTCATGGTAATCCAATAAAAGGTCCATTTTATTATAATCCTTTGTATTATTATTTCTTAGCCTTAAATTATTATTTATTTGGACATAACCTATTTATTATAAGATTAATCCAGGCATTATTAGGAATTATTACAGGTATATTAACATATTTTATTGCTAAAAAGATATTCAATGAAAAGGTAGCTATAATTTCTCTTTTGCTTTATGCCTTATGTGGTTATCTTATATATTATGAAGGAGTACTCTTATCAATAAGTTTAACTACTTTCTTATGTGTAGCATCTATTTGGTTCTTTTTTCAAGCAAGGGAGAAAAAATCAAATAAAAGATTTATCATTGGAGGTATGTTATTAGGACTGGCGACTCTTTCTCAACCTAATACTATTCTTTTTCTTCCATTTGTTCTTTTATGGATATTATTAGAGTTGAAAGAGGATGTAATAAAAAGAAGATTACAAAGATGTGCTATTGTTCTTTTAGCCTGTTTTGCAGCTATTTCTCCGATTACTATTAAAAATTACCTTGATTCAGGAAGATTTGTTTTAATCACAACAAGTGGGTCTTTTAACTTTTGGTTAGGTAATCACGAACATTCATCAGGATGGTTTGATTTTTTTGATAGAGATTTAGAAAGACTTGAAGAAAATAAAAAGAGTGATAAGAAAATAAATGATGTTTATATAGAAGATGTGATAAGATTTATTAAAAAAGATCCACTAGATTATCTAAAACTTTTCATAAAAAAGATACTTTTATTCTGGGGAGAATGGGATATACCTCATCAGGTACATTATGGGAAAGGTAAATTTTACTCTCCTTTATTAAAATGCCCATTTATTCTTGATTTTGGTTTATTAGCAACATGGGGAGTTGCTGGAATATTTCTTTCTCTTAAGAGATGGTTGAAGAAAGGATTATTACTTTATTTTTTTATTTTTGCATATAGCTTTTCAGTAGTGATTATAATGGTTAATGGAAGATATCGTCTTCCTGTGGTCCCTTTTCTTATAATCTTTGCGGGTGTTTTATTCATTTATTTATATGAGAAATTTAAAAAACGAAGATTTATCTCTCTATTCTTTTCTTTCTGGATATTAATCTTCTCAATTCTATTTGTAAATTCTCAATTTGTTTATGCTAAAATATTTTGTATAATTAACCCTAATGGAATGTATATAGAAAGGGATAATACCCTTTTTATTAGCGATAATAGTGAAAAATGTGCTTGGGAAGAAACAATTTCTATAAATTCACCTAATATGAAACTTAAAAAGGAATTCATTTTAATAAATGATATCTCATTTTTTAAAGAAGGGAAATTGTCCTTTGATTATATTTTTCAAGGAAATGGACATTTCATTTGTAGTATTAATGGGATAGATTCTCCACCAGCAATTTTATCATCGGATGGATTTATACATAATATAAGATTTAAATTCCCTCCTTATTTATTAAAAAGAGGATTAAATAGTATCATTTTTAAAATTACAAATGAAGGAAAGTTAGATATACCTGTCAGTAAATATTATAATTATGAAAGATCCTATATTTATGATGGGATAAAGTGGAAAAAGATAAATGGGGAATATTTAATTCAATTAGAATTGATAAAATTTAAAAAGGAGGATTTATAAAGAAAATGTATAAAAGAAAAATTTTATTGATAGGGATATTAATATTTATAGGAATAGGAAATAATATAGAAATTGCGAAAGCAGAGGTAGTAGAAGTAAGTGGAAATGTATATGGAACATGGACTAGTGGCAACATCTATGTTGCCACTGATACAATCAGTGTAGCGAGTAATACCACTTTAACTATTCAACCTAATGTAATAGTGAAGATTACTCCGGGTAAAAGATTAAATGTGTATGGTAAGTTGATTGCGGAAGGTATAGAATCAGGAACTATCACTTTTACTTCTTTAAAGGATGATATTGGAGGAGATACAAATGGAGATGGAACATCTACCTCTCCTACTGCTGGAGATTGGAGTGGATGCATTTTTGATGGTGAGGGAAGTATAGGTAGCAAACTAGATCACTGTGTAGTAAGGTATACTTACAAATATGGAATTTCCATTATTTCATCTTCTATTTCTATTAATAATTCTGATATTTGTGAAGTTTATGCTACCTGGGAAGGAGGTGAATATGTAGAAGTTCCTTCTTATGGAATTTATGTTTCATCAGGTACCTTAACCATTGTCAACTCCAATATTTTTAATATTTCTTCTTATGCACTGGGAGAGCGTTTTGGACAACCCCTTGGATATGGAATTTATATTTCTGGTGGTATTGTATATATTAGTAATTGTAATATTTTAAAGATTAGAAGTAGTAATGATTTGTATGGAGTATCAAAAGCCTATGGAATTTATGGGTCATCTACCATATCTTATATCAATAACTCTAATTTTTCTCAAATTGAAGGAGAAACCAATATTGCCTCATCAGAAGCCTATGGAATTTACTTTTCTAACTCATCTGTTTTTATTAATGATGAAAACTACATTTCACAAGTAACAAGTAAAGGTAGTTCTTATGGAATATATGTTTGTAATTCATCATCTCCATTCACCATTTTAAACTCTAAGATTTTTAAAATCATAGGTAATGGCTATGCTTACGGAATTTATCTTTCCAATATATTATCTGAAGGTATCATTCGTGGTATTAATATATTCGAAGTTAAGGGAAGAAATAATGGATATGGTCTCTATCTGCTCTCTGGACAATTGTCAATTATGGATAATGAGATTTATGATATTAAAGGAGAGTGTGTTGGATATTATGGTTTAGGTTATGGATATGGTATTTACATAGTTTCTGGACAAGTATCAATTATGATTAATAACATTTATGATATTAAAGGAATTGCTAATTTTTCATGGAATGAATTTGGATATGGTATTTATCTATCCCAAACACAATCATCAATATTAGGTAATAACATTTATGACATAGGGAGTGGAGGTACTACCTATTACTTATGGGCAGATGGTACACAGACAGCAGAATATAATTGGTGGGGTAGTACCTTTCCAATTCCTTTTAACTTCTCTAACAATATTGATTATGACCCTTGGCTGAAAGGAACATATACAGGATACGCACTAATTACTATTTTACCTACTTATGGAACGGTGGGAAACTTGGTATCTATAAGAGGTATTGGTTACAATCCAACAGAGCAAATAAAAATCGATTTTGGGACATCATACAATTATACCGAAGTATCAACAAACGCCGATGGTATGTTTTCTACTTCCTTCATTGTAAATACGCAACCTTATGGCCCTACTTCAATTGTAGCTACTGGGTTAAGTTCTAATAAAACTGCTTCGAATTACTTTCGTATCCTACCTCATATTTTATTTGTATCACCCAGTAGCGGTACTATTGGAAGTTTTGTTACCATTGAAGGTAATGGATTTGGTAAGATGGATACTATACGGGTTGATTTCGGAACAACTATATCTATCTGTAATATAATGTCAAATACCTATGGGACATTTATTGCTACCTTTACCGTAGATACTCAAGCCTATGGAACCATTCCTATTGGCTGTTATGGGATGACATCAGGTGCCTATGACTATGAATACTTCTTTATCAGAGGGAATATTGTCTGGATAAGTCCAACGCAGGGAACTGTTGGTTCGGCTGTGACTATAATGGGCAACGGCTTTGGAGCAACTGAACTAATCGGCATAGATTTTGGCACCACACTAAACATTAACCAGTGCACCACGACTACAGACGGGAAATTTACTACCCTATTTACGATAGATACCCAACCTTTCGGCATTACTACTATTACAGTTAGAGGGATGCAGACTGGTTTGGTGGATAAGGCTGGATTTACTATCCTGCCAAATATTGCCCTTATCAGCCCTATTTCTGGGACTATCGGTTCTATTGTCACCGTAATGGGTAATGGATTTGGTGCTACGGAATTGATCAGGATTGAATTTGGTAATATTCGTACTATTACCACTGTTTATACTTATGCTACTGGGGAATTTCAGACAGTATTTACAGTAGATTCTCAGCCGATTGGGACAACGACTATCATTGCTCATGGTTTGATGACTAATGCCTATGCTCTGGCACAGTTCATTATTCTTCCATTAACTACTTTAAAGATTACACCTGCCTTACAAAATGTAGCTGTTAATTCAACATTTACCTGCCAGGTGGAGATAGAGGATGTGGAAAGACTAAGAGGTGTGGAATTACATCTTAGTTTTAATCCCAATATCCTTGAAGTAAAAGAGATTGGGACAGGTACATTTCCACCAGATGGTTGGGTAATGCAGAATAAGTATGATAATATCAAAGGAGAGATAGATTATACCATTGGGTTGATTTCTGGCTCTGCTACTGGTTCAGGGGACATTTGTAAAATAAAATTTAAAGCAATATCAGGTGGTACATCAACTGTAATATTTGATTTTACTAGACCCAACCGTATCACAAAACTATTAGATATAGGAAACAACGGAATTCCATTTAAGAAAGAAGAGACTATGTATCAGGTAATCACTGGTATCGAAATCAAGCCAAAAGATAAAGAGATTCGTGCAGATGAAACTATTGATTATACCTGCCTTGCATCATGTGGAAGTTTAGAACTTGATGTTACTGGCTCTACTACCTTTACTTCAAATGGTGGTGGCTCTTTTACACTTAATACCTTCCATGCAAAATATATGAATACATATACAATTCAAGGGGAATATCTTGGATTTATTGGAACTACATCAGTGATTATCCTACCTGGCACTCCAACAACTTTAGTTTATGTATCAGGAAATGGTCAGGTTAATACCTGTACCTTTACCTTAAAAGACCCATTTATAGTTAAGGTAGTGGATAAATATGAAAACCCTTGCCAGGATGTAGAGGTAAAGTGGGAAATTATCTCTATCCCTTCTGGTGCAACTTTATATTCTATCTCCCCAACTAAAACCACAACCAATGTTCAAGGTACAGCGTCATCTTTCCTTACCTTAGGTACAGAACCTCCAGGTACATATAATGTACATGCTATTTCAACTGGATTAAGTGGGTCTCCCTGTACTTTTACTGCACATTCATTAAGGCGATTTGGTAATATAGCTGGTTTTTGCATGTTGGATTTGGGGACAGTTACATTAGGTACATGTTCAGATATTCAGGTAAGGATTGTAGAGCTTGGTACAACTACAATGACTAATAATAATTCTTATTTCATCTTTAAGAATATACCAGTAGGAACTTATACCCTTACTTTTGATACATGGGGTGCATCGTCAGCAACTAATACCAATATCTGTATTAGCCGAGCACAATTTGAGGATACTACATACATTGGTACTATTACACTATTAGCAGGAGATGTAAATAATGATGGCAAAGTAAATATTGGAGATTGGCCTGGATTTGTAGACAGTTTTGGTGATTATGAAGGTAATCCTGAAGGTAATTGGGAACAAACCAAAGAAGGAAATTTTAATCATGATAAGGTTGTTGATATTTGTGATTTTGGTATCTTTGCAGATAATTTTGGTAAACAGCAGCAAAAAGGTAAGACTAAAGAATTAACTACAATGCCTGCTCGTACTAAAAAGACCTCTGGTAGGATAGAGTTGTCCTTTGACCTTCAGACACTTGCAGGGGTAGATATTAATGAACTGCGTGTTGGAAATATTATCTATCTTAAGATATATGTTCGTGATGCAAAAGACTACCTTGGTGGTGAAATACACTTGTCATTTAATCCAAAGGTATTACAGGTAATAGATGCGGATAACGGCAAAGATGGTATCCAGATTCAACCGGGGGATTTCCCACGGGGTTCAGTGAAACATCAGGCTGATATTCTGAAGAATGAAGTAGATAATTCATCAGGTAAGATTGATTATGCTGTCGTAGTCTGGGAGCCAGAGAGAGATGATGAAGGATTATTAGCTACCGTGCCATTCAGGGTCATTTCTTGTGATGCCTATTCTAAAGTTAATTTTGAGTTTGATGATGAAGAAAACCGGGAAACAAAGTTTATCGAAAGAATTGGTCAGGAACAACCTGTTGACCAGCAACCTGATGTATTACCTGATGAAATAACTATCAAAGTGCCAGCGGTATATAATAATTTAGAGAAGGCACTGGTCTATCCCAATCCTTCTTATAACGGGAAAGAGGTAACCTTTACGCAGATTACCACTGATAAACAGGTTACTTTAAGAATATATAACTTAGCCGGTGAATTAGTCATTGAGAAACAAAAAGATAACATCTATGATAGCCAGATTAAATGGAATTTAAAGAATAAAGATAACGAAGATGTTGCCTCAGGTATTTACATCTATTTCTTAAAGGATGAACTTGGCTCGGTTAAGAAAGGTAAGATTGGGGTGATAAAGTAAAGCAGAGAGTAGAAAGTAGAGAGTAGAGAAAAAACTATCTTGCTACTCGATATTTATTCAATTTCCGTAACCGTTCAGGTGATAATTTACCGCAGAGACGCAAGAGGACACACCCCTAACCCCTCTCAAGAGGTGTGTGTTTTTCTCTGCAAACTCTTTTGTCTGTGCGGTGAACGGTTACCTACAAGCTTTAGTGTGCATCCTTTTCGCGAGACATTTACAGGAGACTAATATGGCAAAAAAGAAAAAGGTTGTTAAGGAGATTAAATTACAGATACCGGCTGGAAGGGCTAATCCCGCTCCACCCGTAGGTCCTGCCTTAGGACAGGCAGGGGTAAATATTATGGAGTTTTGTAAGGAGTTTAATGCACAAACATCCAATCAGGAAGGTCTAATTATCCCGGTAGTCATCTCCGTGCACGAGGATAGAACATTTTCCTTTGTTTTAAAAACACCACCTGCGGCTGTCCTTTTAGCTAAAGCCGCGGGGATAGAAAAGGGCTCCGGAGTGCCTAATAAACAAAAGGTAGCAAAACTTAATATCGAAAAAGTAAAAGAGATTGCGAAGATGAAACTTAAAGATTTAAACGCTTATGACATTGACCAGGCGGCACGACAGATTATGGGCACGGCTAAAAGTATGGGAATTGAGATAGAAGGGGGATAAAGTAAAATGGCTCGTTGCGGTAAAAAGTTTTTAGAAAAAAGTAAACTGGTAGATAAAGAAAAATTATATGATATTGATGAAGCACTTGACCTGCTTAAACAAACCTCCTGTGCTAAATTTGATGAATCAATAGAGATAGCAATAAGGTTAGGCGTCAACCCAAAACACGCTGACCAACAGGTGCGTTCTACGGTAATTCTAAGGCATGGCACAGGTAAATCTCAACGAATAGCGGTTTTTGCTAAAGGAGAAAAGGTAAAAGAGGCAGAAGAAAATGGTGTGGAGATAGTTGGTGCCGAAGACTTAATTGACCGTATAAAAAAAGGGTTTTTAGATTTTGATGTCGCTATCGCTACCCCAGATATGATGCGTGATGTCGGACAGTTGGGTAAAATCCTTGGACCACGAGGACTTATGCCTAATCCAAAAGCAGGCACCGTCACCTTTGATGTCGGAAAAACAATTAAGGAGATTAAAAAAGGTAAGATTGAATTTAGATGTGATTCGTTTGGGATAGTCCACTCGGCTATCGGCAAAGTTTCATTTTCAAAGGAAATGCTTTATGATAATTTTAAAGATTTTGTCTTAGCTATCCTTAAGGTAAAACCAGCCACGGTTAAAGGACAATATGTTAAAGGTATCGCTTTATCTACAACAATGGGACCCGGCATAAAACTTGACACAAAGGTAACAAAGAGATTGCTTGAAGAAGGCTAAAGATGATATATTTTCTATAATGAAGATTATAATTCTTTGAAAAGGGGTAAATAAAATGCGACCAGCAATTATTAAAAAAGAAAAACAGGTTAGCGAATTAAAAGAGAAATTATCTAAGACATCTTCGGCTATTTTAACAGATTATCGAGGTCTAACCGTTAAAGAAATTACAGATTTAAGACGCAAATTCAGAACCGCAGGCATAGAATATAAAATCATAAAAAACAACATCATCTTTAGAGCGGTTAAAGAAAGTGACCTCGATGCCTTAAGTGAATACCTACAGGGACCTACGGCCATTGCTTTTAGTCTAAATGACCCGGTGGCTCCAGTTAAATTCTTAATAGATTTCTCCAAAGAATATAAAAAACTTGAACTTAAAGCAGGGATTATTCAAGGTAAGGTTCTAAAGGCTGATGAACTAACCCAGGTATCCAAGTTACCACCTAAAGAAGTATTAATTGCCCAGGTAGTAGGGGGAATGAAAGCACCGTTAGTCGGTGTAGTTAATGTCTTAAGTGCGCCAATAAGGTCATTGGTTAATGTATTAAAGGCGATTGAGGGGAAAAAATAACCAGGACCAAAGACTATAGACCGAAGACCAAAGGCAAAAAACAGCGGGTAGCTGGTAGTTTCACGCCAAGCACGCAAAGGACGCAAAGGAAAATAAGGGAAAAAATTACCTTTGCGTCCTTTGCGTGAAAAAACTGTTTTCAGGGGAATGTAGTTTTGTAAATCTGTGTAATCTGCGAAATCTGCGGATTATTTTCAGGAGAAACCGGGCATGTCCACGGTGGTGGACACAAACGACGATGAAAATTAATGGGACGCAGATTTACAGGATTTACAAGATTTTAAAGAAAAACCACTAAGGCACTATAAAAACATCAAGAAACTCTAAGGAAATAACTATAGAAATACAATATAAAAAATTAATTTTAATCCTGTTCATCTGCGAAAATCTGCGTCCTAATTTACATTTTCAGGGGAAACGGACATGAGCCAGGGCTCACAAAGGGCAATGAAAATGGGAGAAAGACAACCCCCTAACCCCCTTTATTAAGGGGGAATATCTGTTCTACACCAGAGGATACGAGTCTGTGGATACTATACTAATTCGCTAATCTCTAATTCACTAATTCGCTATTTTCAGGGGAAACAGGGATGAGTAGAATTGTAAAGAAAATCGAAATTGAAGGGAAAGAAGTTATGGCACTGTTTGATACTGGTGCAATGCATACTTATGTCTGCAATGAAATTGTGGGTAGTGCCCCGACAATAATTATCCCGGAGCCGTATAAGGTTGCATTTGATGGGAGAATAATTGAAGTCAAAAAACTCTGTCTTTTATGGGGTAAAATTGAAGGCAGAGGATTAGATATGGAGGCAGTGCCGATAGATGACATCGGGAGAATAAATGGAAATAAGATAGATGTGGTCATTGGCGCATTAACTATGGAAAAGTGGGAAATAATCCCTAATCCAAAAGATGGAACATTAGATTTAACAGGACTCAAACGACGTGAATTTATTGAGTTTTGAAAAGTAATAATTGGGCTATGGTAACTAATTACTATTCACCAATTACCAGTTACCAAAATATAGGAGGTGAAAAAATGGCAACTGCTATTAAAAGCAAAGAGGAGATTATTGATGCTATCTCTAATATGACAGTTCTGGAACTCTCAGAATTAGTTAAGGAATTAGAGAATAAATTTGGGGTATCTGCGGCAATTCCTATGGCTATGGGACCAACGGTAACACAAGCCGTCCCAGAAGCAGAAAAGGAAGAAAAAACTGAGTTTGATGTTGTTTTAGCCAGTTTTGGTGAGAATAAAATCCAGGTGATAAAAGAAATTAGAACTATTACCTCTTTAGGATTAAAAGAAGCTAAAGAATTAGTAGAAGGCGCTCCACAGCCAGTGAAAAAAGGTATTCCAAAAGAAGAGGCTGAAGAAATCAAGAAAAAATTAGAAGCCGCAGGAGCGAAGGTAGAGATTAAGTAACAGAAAACAGAGGACAGAAGTCAGAGCTCAGGTATTTAAGGTATTCCCTATTATATCTGTTATCTGTCTTCTGTCCTCTGAATTTAACTTCTAATTACGGTTATCTGTCCTCTAATTTCTAATTTCTGATAAAAGAGGTGAGATTATATGCTTAAGCAAGAACGGGTTTCTTTTGGAAAAATAAAAGAGGTCATAGATGTCCCATCATTAATTGCTATTCAAAAGGATTCTTTTGAATGGTTTTTGCAAAAGGATGTGCCTCCAGAGCAAAGGAAACCTCAGGGATTACAAAAGGTATTTTTAGAGACTTTTCCCATTATAGATTTTAATGAAAAAGTAGTCTTAGAATTCGTTGACTATAGTCTTGGTGAACCAAAATATGCGGAGGAAGAATGTCGAGATAGAGATATAACTTATGGAGTTCCATTACGAGTCCGATTACGATTAATCTGTCGTGAGACAGGTGTCATTCAGGAACAAGAAATCTTTATGCGAGATATTCCTTTAATGACCGAACGGGGAACATTTATTATTAATGGGGCTGAACGCGTCATTGTCAGCCAGATGCACCGTTCTCCAGGGGTTTATTTTGACTATGACCCATCAACTCGATTATACTCATCCAGGGTTATCCCTTATCGAGGGGCATGGTTAGAATTTGAATTAGACACTAATAATATTCTCTTTGCAAGATTAGGACGCAAAAGAAAAATCATTGCAACTACCTTTATTCGAGCCATTGGTTATTCTACTATCGAAGATATACTAAATCTTTTTTTCCCGGATCAAATTCGAATAGATAAAGTGAACGAAAATTTAGTTGGACTTCGATTAGCCCAGCAAGTAATAAATAAAGAAGAGAACGAAGTATATCGTCCAGGGATGAAGATTACCAATACGCTCTTGAATATTTTAAAGAAACAACGGATTAAAAAGATAAAGATATTAGATGTGGAGAGTTCATTTATATTAAATACATTAGAACGAGATGATACCAATTCTACGGATGAAGCCCTGATTAAGATTCATAACCTGATGCGTATCGGGGAACCACCTAATATTGAAAATGCTCAACAGACCTTTTACCGATACTTCTTTGATCCACTTCGCTATGATTTATCCGAGATAGGTCGGTATAAAATTAATCAAAAATTGGGACTGTCAATTTCAGAAGAAGTCACAACATTGACTAAAGAAGATATAGTAGAGACGGTCAAATATATGATTAAATTGATTAAAAAACAAGGGGAAATAGACGATATTGACCATCTTGGGAATCGGCGTGTCAGGTCTGTTGGAGAATTACTACAAAATCAATTACGGATAGGGATGTCAAGATTAGAACGAAGTATCCGTGAACGGATGGCAATCCAGGATATAATGACAATGAAACCACATACCGTCATTAATATCAAACCAGTTACCGCCGCAATCAATGAATTTTTTGGCTCAAGCCAGCTCTCTCAATTTATGGACCAAACAAATCCCTTAGCCGAATTAACTCATAAACGAAGATTATCTGCTTTAGGTCAGGGTGGGTTATCTAAAGAAAGAGCAGGGTTTGAGGTTCGTGATGTCCATTACTCTCACTACGGGAGAATATGTCCAATCGAAACGCCTGAAGGACCTAATATTGGACTAATTGTATCTCTATGCGTTTATGGAAGAGTAAATAGATTAGGTTTTATTGAAACTCCCTATCGGAAAGTCTTAGACAGCAAAGTTACTAATCAAATTGAATATCTAACTGCGGATAAAGAACAAAAACATAATATTGCTCAGGCAAGTAGTAAAATAGGGAAAAATGGTGAGTTTATAGAGGAGGCAGTTGCGGCAAGGTTTCGAGACGATTTTCCATTAGTTACTCATGATAAAGTGGATTATATGGATGCCTCTTTAAAACAGATTATTAGTGTTGGAACAGCATTAATTCCTTTCCTGGAACATGATGATGCCAATCGTGCTTTGATGGGGTCTAATATGCAGCGCCAGGCAGTCCCATTACTCGTTAGTGAATCTCCTTTAGTTGGCACAGGCATAGAACAATATATTGCCAGAGATTCCGGCATCGTGATTATCGCCCCTGTTGATGGCATAATAACTCGGGCGACGGCAAGTGAGATTGTATTAAAAGGTAAGGATAAGAAAGAATATTCTTATAACTTATTGAATTTTAAAAGGTCTAATCAGGCAACCTGTATTCATCAAAAACCTATTGTTAAAAAGGGAGAACAAATCTCAAAAGGTCAACCTTTAACTGAAGGCACGGCGACTGACAATGGCGAACTGGCATTAGGAAGAAATGTCCTGGTGGCATTTATGCCCTGGGAAGGATATAATTTTGAAGATGCCATCCCTATTTCCGAAAGGTTAGTTAAAGAAGATATTTTTACTTCAATTCATATTGAAAGATATGAAATAGAGGCAAGGGATACTCAACTTGGCCCAGAGCAAATTACCGCCGATATTCCTAATCTGGGCGCTGAAGCACTGAAAAATCTTGATGACCGCGGCATTATTAGAATTGGTGCCATGGTTAAATCAGGCGATATATTAGTTGGTAAGGTTACTCCAAAAGGGGAGACAGAACTTTCTCCAGAATATAAATTACTTCATTCTATATTTGGTGAAAAGGTCCGCGAAGTTCGGGATACCTCACTTCATCATCCTTATGGAAGTGAGGGAATAGTCCTTGATGTTAAGTATTTCGCCACCAGGCAGGGCGATGACCTTCCACCTGGCGTGGAAGAATTAGTTAAAGTCTATGTGGCAACTAAACGAAAGATTATGGTTGGTGATAAAGTTGCCGGCAGACATGGAAATAAAGGTGTTATCGCTAAAATCTTACCTGAAGCAGATATGCCTTTTCTTGAAGATGGCACACCAGTAGATATGGTTTTGAATCCTTTGTCAGTTCCTTCAAGAATGAATATCGGCCAGATATTAGAAACTCATCTTGGCTGGGCCGCTCATAAATTAGGAATTAAAACTACCTCCCCGGTATTTGATGGAGCAACTGAAGAAGAAATCAAAGACTATCTTAAAAAAGCAAACTTACCTGAAGATGGCAAGGCTTACCTTTATGATGGAAAAACAGGAAAAAGATTTAAGGATAAAATTACGGTTGGCTATATTTACATGATGAAATTAATTCATTTAGTAGAGGATAAAATTCATGCTCGCTCTATTGGTCCTTATTCATTAGTCACACAACAACCACTGGGTGGTAAGGCTCAATTTGGTGGACAACGACTTGGTGAAATGGAGGTCTGGGCATTAGAGGCTTATGGTGCCTCGCATCTGCTCCAGGAATTTTTAACTGTAAAATCAGATGATATTATTGGTCGGGCAAAGGTATATGAAGCAATTGTTAAAGGCGAAAATGCCGCAGGACCCGGCGTGCCTGAATCTTTTAATGTCCTATTCCACGAACTTCAAGGATTAGCCTTAGATGTTAAGGTCTTAGATGAAAAAGGGAAACCTATCGATGTTAAAAAACTCAACGAAGGCCGACGCACACCACCAGTCACTATGAAATCTCAAGAACATTTGATAAAACCTATGTTTTAAATTGGTAATGGGTAACGGTTGAATGGTAGATGATAACTGGTAACCATTTAACCAATTACTATTCACCATAGGGTTCTGCAAAATAGGATTTGGGGGAGACAATAAATAAATATTAAATATCAAATATTAAATATCAAAATGCAAAATTACAAATCAAATTTCAAATTGGTAATATCTTTGCTTCAAGTATTTTAACGCTGAAAGGAAAGAGATAATTTTACTGAACTGTGGCAAAGATAGTTGATAGTTTATAGTTGATAGTTTATAGTTGATAGTAGATAGTTGAAGGACTATAGACTATAAACTATAAACCATAAACTATAAACTATACACTATAAACTATAAACGAGTTTTGCATTTTGCTCTTTGGAGGAAATTGATAAAAATAGAGGTTTTAAATACCCGCTTAAAAACTACAGTTTCCTAGTTTTGCAGAACCCTAACCATTCACCAAAAAGAGGAGGGATTTATCGTGAATAAAGAAGTAATGCAAGAACCAAAACAAACTTTTGAGTCTCTGTTTTCAACAATTGATATGACTAACTTTGCCGCTATTAGTATAGGACTTGCCTCACCAGAAATAATTAAAAGTTGGTCTTATGATAAGGTAAAGAAACCCGAAACAATAAATTATAGAACCTTTAGACCAGAACGAGATGGCCTATTCTGTGAGCGGATATTTGGTCCAAATAAAGACTTTGAATGCTTCTGCGGTAAGTATAAAAGTATGCGGTATAAAGGGGTTATTTGTGATAGATGTGGTGTAGAAGTAACATATTCTGAGGTTCGAAGACAACGAATGGGACATATCGAATTAGTTACCCCGGTATCTCATATCTGGTATTTTAAGCGAGTCCCATCTCCAATGGCAGTTGTATTGGATATTACTGTTAGAGACCTTGAACGAGTCCTGTATTACGAGGGATATATTGTGCTTGACCCGGGTAATGATGTACCTCTTAAAAAGAAAGATGTTATTAATGAAGACGAATATAGAACCTTCAAAGAGAAATATGGCGGGAATTTTGAAGTAGGTATGGGGGCGGAGGCAATTAAAAAATTGTTGAAAGAGATTAATCTTAAAGAAGAAGTAGAAAACCTGCGATTAGAAATGGAAGGAGACTACTCTTATCAAAAACGCCGCAAAATCGTCCGACGACTTGAAATATTAGAATCTTTCTTGCGAAGTGGAAATAAACCTGAATGGATGATTTTAGATATTATCCCGGTTATCCCACCTGAATTACGACCTATGGTACAATTAGATGGTGGTCGATTCGCTACATCTGATTTAAATGACCTGTATCGTCGGGTAATAAATCGCAACAACCGATTAGAACGACTCATCGCCTTAAAAGCTCCAGAGATAATTATTCGCAATGAAAAAAGAATGATGCAGGAATCGGTTGATGCCTTATTTGATAATGGCAGAAGAGGCAGACCTGTAGCCGGCACTGGAAATAGACCACTAAAATCTTTATCAGATATGCTCAAAGGTAAACAGGGTAGATTCCGTCAAAATCTATTAGGAAAACGAGTAGATTATTCAGGTCGCTCGGTCATTGTCGTTGACCCAACATTTAAACTATTTCAATGTGGCTTACCTAAAAGAATGGCTTTAGAATTGTTTAAACCTTTTATTATGCGGAAATTAGTCGCAGATAATTTAGCCCATAATATTAAAAGTGCTAAACGCATGATAGAACGAGAAAATCCTGAAGTCTGGGATGTTTTAGAAGAAGTTATCTCACAACATCCGGTCCTTCTAAATCGTGCCCCAACTTTGCACCGTGCGGGAATCCAGGCGTTTATACCTGTCTTAATCGAAGGAGATGCAATTAAAATCCATCCTTTAGTTTGTCCAGCATTTAATGCTGATTTCGATGGAGACCAGATGGCTGTCCATGTTCCTTTATCAATTGAATCTCAAATAGAAAGCCAGATATTAATGCTTTCCGCTTATAACTTATTATCCCCGGCTAACGGAAGACCTTTAGTTGCACCTACTCAAGATATAGTCCTGGGATTGTGTTATCTAACTAAAGAAAGACCAGATGATTTAGGACAGGATAAAAAACTCACTAATATTCACGAGGCTTTAATGGCTTATGAAGAAGGAATAATAAGTTTAAATGCCAGGATTTGGATTTGTATTAATGGTAAAAACTTACAGACGACTATTGGACGCATCATATTCAATGAATGCTTACCTGAAGAACTTCAATTTATTAATGAAAAGGTGGATAAGAAAAAGATAGGTCAAATAGTCGCTGAGGCATACCGTAAATGTGGAATGAGCAAAACCGTTGATTTACTGGATAAGGTGAAACAACTTGGATTCAAATACGCCACGGAGTATGGAGTATCTATTGGCATAGATGATATTAAAGTCCCACCTCAAAAACCAGAGTTATTAAAACAAAGTTATAAAGAGATAGAAAAGATTTCACAACAATATCATCAAGGAATTATTACGGATGAAGAAAGATATAATAAAATAGTGGATTTATGGACATATATCGGTGATGAAATATCTAAGGTAATGTTTGAGGGAATGGGCAATGATAAAAATGGGTTTAATCCTATTTATATGATGGTTGACTCTGGGGCAAGAGGCAGTAAACAGCAAGTTAGACAATTAGCCGGAATGAGAGGACTTATGGCTAAACCCTCCGGAGAAATCATAGAATTACCTATTATTGCTAATTTTAGAGAGGGACTTACTGTCTTAGAATACTTCATTTCAACTCACGGCGCCAGAAAAGGTTTGGCTGATACCGCCTTAAAAACCGCTGATGCTGGTTATTTAACGCGTCGATTAGTTGATGTTTCTCAAGATGTTATTATTACTGCTGATGATTGTGGCACGATTAATGGGATGATAGTTGAGGCAATAAAAGAAGGTGATGAAGTTATCGAACCATTAGGTGACCGTATCCTCGGCAGAGTCTCTTTGGATGATGTCGTGAACCCGATGACAGGTGAAGTTATTATCAAGGCTAATGAGGAGATAAATGAAGAAAATGCTCAGGCTATTGAAGATGTAGAAATTGACCGCATCAGAATTCGCACCGTTCTTACCTGTGAGACACAAAGAGGGGTATGTGCTAAATGTTATGGCCGAAATTTAGCTACCGGGAAATTAATAGATATAGGCGAACCGGTGGGAATTGTTGCCGCACAATCTGTCGGAGAACCAGGAACACAATTGACAATGAGAACCTTCCATATCGGTGGAACCGCATATCGACAGGTAGAAGAAAGAGAAATTAGATTGCCTTATGAAGTTGAAATCGTCGAACTACCGAAAAGATTGATATATTTAGAAGATGGAAGTATGGTTGCGGCCAGAGCAGGCGAACTCGTGCTACGAAAGGTGCTAAAAGAATATAAATTATCTCCAACTACAAAATTTACTGTTTTTGATGGTTTGTGGGTAAATGCCGGAGATAAAATAGCTCAAGTTGAAGAAAATGAAATAATCACAGAGATGGCGGGAATAGTTCGGATAGAACCTGAAAAAAGGATTTTGATTGAGGCTAAAGACCGTAATATACCGATTAAAACAGGTGGAAAATTATTTGTTAAAACAGGGGATATTGTTCCGGCTAACAAGTTAATTGCTGAATTTGACCCATATCATGAACCAATATTAACTGAAGTAGAAGGAACAGTGCAGTTTAATGATATTATTAAAGAAAGAACGCTCCGCGAAGAACTTGATGAAAATACAGGTTTGTTTAGAAGGGTAATTATCGAAGACCGTGAAGGAACACTCCAACCTCGAATATGTATTCTCCGTGAAAATCAACCAACTATCAACTATTTTATTCCCAATGGCGCCAGAATAGCGGTAAATGATGGAGATAAAATTACTGCAGGGATGGTTATCGCTAAATTCCCACAAGAATTAATTAGAACTAAAGACATTACGGGTGGGTTGCCACGAGTCGCAGAGTTATTTGAGGCTCGAAGACCAAAAGAACCAGCATTAGTTACGGAAATTGATGGTGTGGTAAAATTTAAAGGGCTTAAAGAAAATAAACGAATTATTGTTATTGAGAATGAGTCAACCGGGGAAACAAAAGAATACGAAGTCTCACTGGGTAAACATTTGAAGGTTCATGAATATGATGTCGTCTCAGCTGGAGACCAATTAACCGAAGGACCAACAGACCCCCATGACATATTGAAAATAAAGGGTGAACGGAAATTACAAGAATACTTAGTTAACGAAATTCAAGAAGTCTATCGCCTACAAGGGGTAAATATTAACGATAAACATATTGAGGTGATTATCCGCCAGATGCTGCGTAAATTAGAAGTAACAGATGTAGGTGATACAACATTTTTATTAGGTGAGCAAGTAGATAAATTCAAATTTGCTCAAATAAATGAAACAATACTCGCTAAAGGGAAAAAGCCAGCACAGGCGAGACCTATTTTACTCGGTATCACTAAAGCCTCTTTATCTACGGATAGTTTTATCTCTGCCGCATCCTTCCAGGAAACAACAAAAGTTCTCACCGAATCGGCTATTCAGGGTAGAATAGACCACTTACGGGGATTAAAGGAAAATGTAGTCATCGGACGACTTATCCCCGCAGGCACAGGAGTCCCTAAATATCACAAGATAGAAGTTGCTGTCCCTGCCCCAGTTCAAGAAGAAGAAATGGGGAACTATTCAGCCACTGATTAACACGGATTAGCACGGATAAATACAGAGGTCAGAGGAGAGATGAGAAAGGGGGAAACGGAGAAGGAAAGGAGACACGAGGCACTATAGCAGTTATTAGTCAAAACTTTACTCAGAGTGGATAAGTAAAAAAAATCCCAAATCCCAAGCACCAAATCTCAAATAAACACCAAATTCCGCATACCAAAAAGCGAATTATATCAATTCTATAAAGTTTTTGCCTCTTTGTCAACACGAATGCACACGAATAAGAAGCAAATATTCCCCCTTAATAAAGGGGGTTAGGGGGTTGTTGACCTATAGGCGTTAAGATATAAGGCTTATTAAAGAGGTAGAAATTAACTAAAATTGATATTAGAGATTAGTGAATTAGAGATTAGATTTTACTAATTCGCTAATTCGCTTAATTCACTAATTCACTAAATGGAATTTGGAATTTGTGATTTGGAATTTCATAGCCATATCTATGTCAAATTTCGATTAATAAGTGCTATATATGAAATTGGCAAATATCAAGGTTGGTCTATTGATAAATTTCAATGTGGAAAGATTGAAAAAAGGCATAAAGAGATTTGTTCTGTCCAATCTTCGTGTCCTTCGTGCTCTTCGTGGTGAATAGTTACGTTTAAGACAAAAATGATTAAAGACCTCCTGACCTGCTGGCTGAAATTAATCCACTCACAAACCCTAAATTCCAATAGATAATAGTCATAACCAATAATCTGGTAAATTGTAATGTCTTTTTCATTGACTTTGTCTTTAGTAAAAACCAGAGACTAAAGGCCACAAAACACAAAAGACCAAAGACCAAAGGCCAATGACCAATGACCAATGACCACAGACTACTCAAGGCTAATATCAGTAAAAAAAGTGGCTCATAGTGTATCAATCTAAAAACCCCATATTTTTTTACCAAAAATCCCTGTGCCCAGCCATAATTCTTCATCATTTGACAAAATTCCCGTAAATTGTCAGGTCGGTAGTGATAAACGATTGCCTGTGGATTATATTTTAGTTTATATTTTTTTAGTTTCTTTATGCGATAATCAAATTCTACATCCTCACCAGGCCATAATCCTTCTAAAAATCCCCCCAGTTTATCAAATATTTCTTTTTTATACATGACATTACAACTGGGATTATGTTTAGTTTCTATCATTGTTTTTTGGGCTTTAATATAATCAGTTACAAATCCAACTGTTTTTAAAAACCCCTGCACTATTTTCCCAAACTCACTTTCATCATCAGGTGATTGTTGGTCGCCTCCTACACCGACTACAGAATCTTCATCAAACCCTTTTAATAACTCCTTTAGCCATTCTGGGTGAACTATGCAATCTGCATCAGTAAAGGCAAGATAGTCTCCTTTTGCCTGTTTGATACCCAAATTCCTAGAACTGGCTGGACCAACGCCTGATGTTTTCATAGTCTGGATACCTTCATATGAGCTCAAGATTTCTTGTGTTTTATCGGATGAATTATCATCTATGACGATGATTTCATAATTAGTGTAGTTTAGATTTTTTAAGGAATCTAAACATTTCTTAATCGTCTTTTCACCATTTTTGACTGGAATTATTATTGAAATAAATTGGTTCATTTTCGATTTTTGACTTCTGTCTTCTTATTTTCTCAACTGCTTAACTTCTTATCTTCTTATTCTCTCATCTTCTGTCTTTAGTCTATGGTCTATGGTCTTCAAATATTCTTCCTCAACTATCTGTGCATGCTTTTGCCAGGTATATCTATCTTTTACCAAATGATACGCATTAAACCCCATCTCTTCAGCTTTGTCTTTATTTAAAAGTAAATATTCTAATCCCTCGGATAGTAATTCTATATCTTTTGGTGGAATTACTATGCCTGCTTTATATCTTTTTACATTCTCAGCTACGCCGACAATATCGGTTACTATAACTGGTTTTTTACAAGCCATAGCCTCCAGGGCAACTAATCCAAAACCCTCTTGTGTAGAGGAAATCGAAGGAAGGACAAAGACATCACAGAGATTATAATATTTAACTACTTGTTCATTATCTAATCTTCCTAAAAAAACAACCTTTTCTTCTATTCCGTTTTCCTTAACGAATCTTTTATAATCATATATCAGCTCGCCCTCTCCACCGACATATAGCTTTAAAGGTATCTTAGGTGCAATTCTTTTAATGGCTTTCAAAAGGAAATCCAACCCCTTATAAAGATGGAATCTATCTAAGCGGCTTAAGAAAAAGATAATATTTTCCTCATTTTTGGGTAGATTTAAGGGCTTAAATCTATCTAAATCTACGCCGGGTGGGGTGATAACAATCTTATCCTTAAATGACTTCAAGAAAGGTGATGTTTTAAGATAATTTTCATGGGTGATAAATATTTTCTTTGCTCTCCTCAGAAGAAACCTTAAAAGGGCAAAATTGTATGTCTTCGCAATAAGTTTATTTATGCCTATTCCGGTAATGTCGTTATAATAAGTCAGGAATAGCGGTTTATTTTTCATCAAGGCAGCTATAGCACTCATATCCGCACTCCAGGGATGAGGGAGATGGGTGTGGACAACATCAAAATCCTCTTTCATTAATTCCATAATTAAGGAAAGGGTAATATTGGTATTAGCCATCTTACCAATATAGGGAAGTCTTCTGACCTCTATATGTTCAATAATACCATCACCTACATCCGGCTCATTGGCACAGATAACTTTTACATAGTGTCCTTTTTTTGCCAGTTCCCTACATAAATAAAAGGCTACTTGTTCTGTCCCACCTATGTAAGGATAAAATCGCGGTGGTGTTTGAATAATTTTCATAGATTTTTGTTCCTTGAAGTAAGTAAATAATTAATAAAACTCCAGGCACCTCTTATTTTGCGATACAAATCTCTAATATCTTTGGTCTTAAGAAGAAATTTCCACATATACCCTGGCCGAAAATAAAAGGATTTCAGCCCCTTATCCACATAATCATTAATTTCTTTACTGCTTAGCCCTGGATAATCAACTATGCCTGATTGTTCGCCTTCTTTCAGCCAGTCTGTCCATGACTTTGGCTTAAGTAGTCCTTGAGATTGACAGAAATTATAATATTCTGTGCCAGGGAAAGGAACTGCTCCAGCAAACTGAACGGTAGTTAATCCTAATTTCAAGGCAAAGTTTAATGTCTTTTCCATTGTTTCCTTTGTTTCACCTGGCATGCCAAAGACAAAACAGCCGTGAACTTCAAGTCCAGCTTCTTTAGCCACCTTCATAAACTCTATTGAATCCTCTACCTTCATTCCTTTTCGCATTTGGTTTAACATTTCCTGGTCACCTGATTCAAAGCCAACCAGTAAAAGTCTACAACCTGAAGCCTTCATAGATTTAAACATCTTTAAATCATAAATATCTGGTCTGGCATTACAAGACCAGGTAATCTTTAATTTTCTACTCATAATCTCTTCACAAAGGGCTAAAACCCGCTCTTTATTAACCGTAAAGGTATCATCTTCAAAGAAGAACTCTCCTTTTCTTATCTGAGGGAAGAGGTTAATGTCGGATTCTATTTCATCAACGATATTTTTAGCTGATCTAACTCTATGCTTATGCCCGAACATCATCTGCGGCAAGAGACAGAAGGTACATTGATATGGACAACCTCGACTGGTAAAGATGTCTATATAAGGGTATAATTTACCTCCATCAAAGTATTTCATAATATCTAAATGATGCCAGGCAGGAAAGGGCAGGTTATCTAAATCTGTTATCAATGCCCGTGGTGGAGTGCTTTTAAAACTCCCTTTATCCAGGTAGCATATCCCTGGTATGCTTTCCAGTTTATTCCAGTTTTGGACTATATCACGGATAGTATAATCATATTCACCCAGAGCAATAACATCAATGGAACCTTTAGCCTCTTTAAGGGTTTGTTCTGGCAGTGCCGTAGCATGAGTACCGACCATAATCACCTTAGCCTGGCTTTCTTGTTTAACTATGTGGGCACATTCAATATCGGAGTAAATAGATGGCGTAGTAGAGTCTAAAACGACAAATTGAGGTTGTTTGTCTCTGATTAATTGATGCAGTTTCGTTTTATCCCAGTTCATAGCCGGGAAATCATAGAGTTCTAGTTCTTCTCCTGCTTCTTCCAGAACAGCGGTAGCATAAGCCAACCAATCAGGCATTCTGAGTACCCGACCTCGAGTCTTAGCTGGCCAGCGCTGACATCGACAAAAATCTTTAATAAATGGTGCGTTTATAATAAGTGTTTTCATCTAAAAGTACCTAATTTTTATTCTTCTGGTAGATAATAATACCTTGTTTCATAACAAAATGTCAAGAAAAAACTTTAGAGAATTAGAAAATTAGCGAAGAGAATTCAACGGATTGAGGAAAATCAACAAAATCAAAAATTGTAGTTGACAAAATCTCTTATCTTGTGTATACTCTTTGTATGAAAAGGAAAGAATGGCATCCTTATTTTTCCAGTGTTTTGAAGCATCTACTTGAACCTAAAGGGTTTAAGGTTGAAACCCAGGTTGAGGTTGGAGAAATGCCATTGAAAATAGATGTAGTGGTGATTAAAAAAGGTAAGGATGCAGATGTTAAGTCCTTACCTCTGGTCTTTCAATCCTTTACTGATTACAATATTATCGAGTATAAATCACCTAAAGACAGGTTCAGACGAGATGATTTTGATAGATTATTTGCCTATGTGCTTTTATTTAAGATTAAAGAGGGGATACAGTGGCGCAGGCAAATAAATGTCTATGCCCTTATATCAGGAGGCATAAAAGGGATAGAAGATTACATTCGCAGGAATGGACATGAGCTTGTACGGATAAAGGAAGGGTTTTACTTTGCTGATTTTGGGTTTAATTTTTATTTGATACAGTTGGATAAGTTAGAGGCATCTCCTGAAAACTATAAATTGCTTCTTTTCACCTCTGGGGAGAAGGTGAAAGAGTTAGTGAAGGGGATTTGTGAGAGGGGTAAGGAAATATTAGAGGTAGATTTAATAGAGTTAATCGAGACTGGATTATATTTACATCCTGAGGAATTCAGGGAGGAGGTGAAATTGATGCCGCAGACATTAGCCGATAGACCAGATATAATAGGTGAGTTAGCAGATATAGTAGGGGTGGATATATTTGTGCAAGGAATAGGAAAAGAGAAAGTGATTCGTAGCCTTGGTGAGGAGGATGTAATTCGTAGCCTTGGCGAAGAGAAAGTGATTCGTAGCCTTGGCGAAGAGAAAGTGATTCGTAGCCTTGGCGAAGAGAAGATAATTCGTAGCCTTGGCGAAGAGAAGATACAAAAGAATCTTATAAAACTCCTGGGCAAGGAAAAGATAAAAAAGATGTTAGAGGAAAACTAAAAAACTATAGATTGCTTCTTTTCACCTCTTTGTCCTATGGTCTTTGGTCTGTTTTTAGGAGAAGTGATGAAAAATAATATCATCAGCCTCTAATGTATCTCCGTGTGAGGCAATAAGAGAGACATACTCCAATCTTTAATCTTTCCACCCATAGAGGTAAAGATTACCTTCTTGAAATAATAATTTTAGATATGTTTGGGCAAAGGTATTAAAACTTTCTACCTCTTCTTTGGATACACCGTTATCGGGGTAATAATAACAAAATATGACAGTGGTATTGACTAAAATATGGGTGATTTGTTTATTATCAAAATATTCCTTTATTTGAGATATATCTTTGTATGTAAAAGACTTCCATCCCCACATACTAAAATCAGGTATAAAATTTCGATGACAATAATAACCCTTTTTCTCACCTATAAAATATATTTTAGCCTCTTTGGGTAGATACTTGTTAATAAATTCCATAGCATTATAATATCCTTTTTCTGCATTTCTACGAACAAAATCTCCCTTTGACTCAAATCCTAAGATAAAGTTAATTGGATTACGGTAATGAATTATTTGAAACCCATCCCAGCTTAATATAGCTGTCCAAATGCCAAAGATGATGATTAAAATTATCCTTTTTAAGAATTTTTTTGAATCAAAAAGGGTGTAAAAAATACTGGTTAAAACTGATGATAAAAGTGGTAATAAAGGTAGGAGGTATCTTGAAGAATGTAATCCACAACTCCAAAGAATAAATTTAATCACTATGTAGCAAACAAGGTATACCCCTACAATTTTTAGTTTTCTTATAAAAATTAAAAGAGGTAAAAACATTAGATAAATTGGGCTAATAGTTGCTCCAAAAGGTAGCGAGCCTAAACAACCATAAATAATAACATTCCAGGGAAGAAGTAAGGAATCAATCAAAGTTTTCCCTCCCATTGTAAATACACTATTTGATGTTTGGCCTGTAATTATGTCCATTGGAGTTAAACTTACCTTTCTTATAAATAAATCCTCCAGATAAGGATAAACGGGATTATGGGTGTAGAAAAAGTTTTTTAGATACCAGGGTGAACCTATCAGACAACAGATAATTCCAAAAATAACAAGGTTGAATATCATCTTTCGTAACCCTATTTTTACTATTCCAAAACCTATAACACTTAAATATAAAATAATCATCGTATGAATTCCAGGATATTTAATTCCGACGATAAAACCACACATAATTGCCAGAATTATCAGCCATCTGTTTTGATATGAAGTAATCCAATTGAGAAAGGCAAATATAGCTAAGAATTCATAAAAGGTTAAGGCTAAATCTATATAGGCTGTTCTTGAGAGAAAAATAACTAAGGGACAGATATAAAATATGGCAGAGGCTAATAAAGAACTTTTAGAATTAAAATAGCGTTGACTTAAACCGAAGACACCAACCATAGTCAAAACACCAAATAGGAAATGAAATAATTTTGATAGGATATCACTTCCCACTAACATGCCAAGTAAATATAGCATAGCAATATTTGCAGGAAAATTGGCAAAGGCAACATCTGGTATGTGGAATATACGGTGGTGTTCTATGAAAAGTTTAGGACCTTCAAGGTGATAGGCTAAATCATCCCAGTCAAAAGGAGGACATAATCCGTGTAAAAAACATAATCCGCAGGTTATAACTATAAAAAATAATATAATGATCTCCTGCCCACTAAATCTTTTCAATGATAAAGATTTTATTCCTCTTGTTATTTCACCAATAGTATTCATTAACCCTTTGAATAACAGAATGATTAAAACAAATATTAATCCATAAGCAATTTTAGGCTCAAGTAGTCCTAAAAATCCCAATCCCATGATTAAATAAGACAATATTCCAAATCCTGAACCGAGACTAAAGACTAATCTTTCCTGGATGGAGTTAAATTCAAACTTACAAATTGAAAGTATTCTAAATCCCAATGTATAGGCTAATAGAGTGATGATAATCAGTAGAAATAGGTCTTGTGCGATGGTATTTTTAAGATTAAAAAGAAGAAGATAATGAGGATATTGGTGGAGACAAAATAATAGGATTATTCCCATCCAAAGATAAAAGAATAAAGTTAATATTGATGTTATGTTCCAACCTCTTTTTAGCATAGTCTGATTTCCTTTGGGAGATAAAGGCTTATGACCATTGTTCTGAAAATGCTTTTTTACCACGAAAACACGGAATTACGGAAACACGGGATAAAAATCAAAATTTTGTGTCTCATAATTTCTGTGCCTTTTCCAATACAGCCGTGGCATAAGCCAGCCAATCTGGTGGTCTAACACGAGTTTTAGCTGGCCAGCGCTGACATCGACAAAAATCTTTAATAAACGGTGCATTGATAACCCAAATCATTGAAATTTCCTTTGATTTAAACTTGATAGGACACTACTCTATTATATGTACTATCTCTTTCTACCGGAATTCTACCTGCCTCGGTAATCAGGTTAATTAATTCTTTTTTAGATAATTCTTGAGGTGTTTTCGCACCTGCAGAGTGGGTTATTTTCTCTTCGACTACCGTGCCATCAAGGTCATCTACGCCAAAACTCAAAGATACCTGGGCTAATTTTACCCCTAACATAATCCAGAATGCCTTGATATGGGGAAAATTATCCAACAAAAGCCGAGAAATAGCCAGTGTTTTCAAATCTTGATAGCCGGTTGTGCCTATCCCACTTAATTCTGTATTCTCTGGATGATACGCCAGCGGGATAAATGACTTAAAACCAAAAGTTTTATCCTGTAATTCCCGCAGGGCTAAAATATGGTTCACCCGCTCTTCTATTGTCTCTATATGTCCGTATAACATTGTGGCATTACTTTTAATCCCAAGTTTATGCGCTGTCTCCATTACCTCAAGCCAGAGTTTGCCTTCGATTTTCTTAGGGCATATCACCTTTCGAACCCTTGGCGAAAAAACCTCTGCCCCGCCTCCTGGGATTGAAGTTAATCCCGCTTGTTTTAGTTGGCTTAATGTCTTTTCCAGACTTAAATTAGCCCTCCGGGCAAAATAGTAAATTTCAACCGCGGTAAATGCCTGAAGATTAACCTGTGGAAAGGCTGAATGTAACTTAGATAGCATCTCAAGATAATACTCAAAAGGGATTTCAGGATTTAATCCCCCAACAATATGCAACTCTTTAACCCCATTTTTATCACAACCCTTCGCCTTTTCCATAATCTGGTCAATGGTTAATGTAAAAGCACCTTTCTCACCTTTGTCTTTACTATAGGCACAAAACCTACATCTATTTTCACAGATATTGGTGTAATTGATATGGCGGTTGATGATGAAATAAGCATTATTGCCATTTAGCCGTTCCCGAACTAAATTTGCCATTTCACCAATGGTGAGCAGGTCATTGGATTGAAACAACCTGACACCATCTTCTTTACTTAATCTTTGTCCTGTGTTGACTTTTTTATAAATGTCGTTCAATAAATTTTCCATACATCCTCTAAATAGTGTCGTGTTGAGTAAGTTTTGCACGGCGTATCATCAGATTTCATAACCTGCAAACGGATAATTGGTAACTGGTTAAATAGTTTCGTCCTGAGATCAGCCGAACGGTATTTAATTACCAGTTACCAATCACCAGTTACCAGAATCAAATTCCGTGCGTTATTTGTTCAACACGACACTAGAAAATATTATCAATCCATGTCATTACAAATAAAAAAACACTGACCAGGCCATTTACATTGAAAAAGGCAATGTTCACCCGGCTTAAATCAGCAGGGTTGACAAGGGAGTGTTCGTATATCAACATTAAGGAGACCACAAACACGCCCATAAAGTAGGAAAGCCCAAGCTGAGCTAATACCCCAAACCATAAAAGCAAGATAACCATAAAAAAATGCATCACTCGTGAAATAATCAATGCCTTTGGAATGCCGAATCTGACTACCATTGATTGAAGTCCATAGGTTTTATCAAATTCAAAATCAAGCGTGGCGTAGATAATATCAAATCCCGCTACCCAGAAAAGAACAGCTAATCCAAGAACAAGTGGGACTAAAACAATCTCTGATTTTATGGCAATCCAAACACCGATAGGTGCTATAGCCAGAGATAAACCTAAGAAGATGTGGGTTAGCCAGGTCCAGCGTTTGGTAAAGGAGTAAAAATAAAGAATAGCCAGTGCAACTGGGGATAGATAAAAGGCAAGGTTATTGAGCATAGCGGCAGAAATAATGAAGATTATGGCTGTAGTTATCGTAAAAAGCCAGATAGATTTAACTGAAATTTCTCCCCGAACAAGGGGTCGGTTTTGCGTTCTTGGGTTAAGTGCATCAAACCTTAAATCCACCACCCGATTAAATGCCATAGCACTACTTCTGGCACTTACCATTGCCATGAGAATCCAGAATATTACCCAAAAAGAGGACCAGCCATTTTCACAAACTAACATCGACATTAAGGCAAAAGGCAGGGCAAATATGGTATGTTGAAATTTAATTAGCTCAAATATAACTCTCATACTTAATACACCGGATTAGAAAGTAATTCTAATTGAATCATTAACTCTCCTTCGACCTTTTCCCAGTTAATCCCATCTTCAGAAAATGAGGAACGACCAAAATTGTAATAATTATCTACCATTATTCCAACCTCTGCCCCTTCTATGACAGTTAAAGTGATAATATTTCGCCCTTTTTTAAGGATTAAATTAGGGTTTTGGAACTTAAATCGCACCTGGCGAACAAAAGGACCATAAGGAATATTTTTACAATCTACCACGGAAAATAATATATCATTCATTTTGATTATTAATTTACCTCTATCTGTGCAGGAATAGGTTAGACTTATACCTGCAGTATCAAATTTAGAGACATCCTTATTGATAATAATTTCTTTTTTTAGAATTTTCTGCGGTGTGTCCAATGTCTTTTTTATATCGCCGTGCCAATCGCCGCTATCATCCCGAAACAAAAATCCTTCCCGTTTTTCAAGACAAAATCCATCTGGATAAATCAACGGATATGTCCAGCCATAAAATGTGTGGAAATCAATAACCGTATAAAGAACCAGAAAAAGGATTAATGTTGCAAAAAAGGAGATTAATCTTTTACGCTGGATTTTTTTATACCAATAATAAATTGTCACGCCGGCAAAGATACTCAAATAAGGAACAATCGGCACTCTAAATCGAGATTGAATAAAGAAGAAAACAATGGCACTCATATAGCCAAAGATAACTAAATATAAAAGAAATAAGTTTTTATTTAATCTTCCAAGACTCAGGAATAATCCCATTATTCCTAATGAAGCAACCAGCCCAAAGGGAATCATTATTCTAAGTAAAGGAGATAGTTTTAAAAATCGGTCATAAACGACATCGTTATCTGGAATTTCATAAGCATTCCAGAACACGGTAATTTTTTTAAATAAAAGTCGAAGGTATTTCTCAGGTTTTTCCTTGATAAATCTTATGGCATCCTCGCTGTAAAAGTTTTTATTTTTACTACTCATCTCATCCGCATAAGGAGGTAAATGATAAAAACCTTCAGAATCCTCATTATTCCCAGCCCAAAAGGCAACAGGTCCCGTGGCGGTCAAAAGAATAAATTTACCGCTATATTTATAATTACGGTAGGTCACCGGGGCAAAGGTTAGAGCCATACCTAAAACAATAAGCCCACCGGCACATAAAAATCTCTTGTTCATACCCAGTCTAATCAATAACCATAATAATAAAAATGGAAAAACTAAAAGAGTAGTGGCACGAGATAATGATGAAAGGGCTAAAATTACCCCTGCGGCAAAATACCATCTCATAGAATTTTGTGAGACACTTTTTAAAAGGACAAAGACACTTAACAGGAGTAAAAAACTATCTAAAACGGTTGTCAAAAGCAAGGTTTCATAAACCATAAAGGCACCATAAAGGCTACAAATCCCGGCGGCAATCATTCCAATATTTTTATTGAAAAGTTGTTTTGCAATTAAATAGACAATCAGACAAGTTCCTAATCCCATAAATATCTGAACAATTATTGCCTTAAATGGCTCATGCCCAACAAAGGAATAGATTAAAGCCAGAAAATAAAAATATAACGGATTATAACTATAAGGCGTTTTCGATAGCGTTCCATCTAATACCTGCATAGCTAAGGCATCATAACAACCACTATCTGTGCCTTCAAAATGGAGAAAATTAGGGTCGTTATTTTTTACCTGAAATAAAAAAATAAGCCTCAAGATTAACCCAATTAAAAGAATGCCAACTAAAATAAATTTATGTTTATGTTTTGATGGGAATTTTTTTATCTTATCTTTGAAAGAGATATGAGGTAGAGGAGTCTTTTTTTTGTGTAATTTTTTTTTAGACATACCATTCTCCTGAAAATAGGAAGTAGAGAGTAGAAAGTAGAGAGTAGAGAGAAAATCTTTCCTCCACCCTGTTTTTCCCCTATTTTCATTCTCCTGTTGTGAACCCACGGTTCATGAGCATTTCTCCTGAAAATCGGGACTTGGGACTCGGGAAGAAAGAAACTCTCAGCAATTCCCCCTTAATAAAGGGGGTTAGGGGGTTGTCCTTCTCCCATTTTCATTGCCCTTTGTGAGCCTTGGCTCATGTCCGTTTCTCCTGAAAATAGCCGTAAGAATAGAACACGGATGACACGGATTTAACGGATTTTCGCTGATTTTTTTCTCTTTTTTCTGTCTTCTATCTGCTCTCCGCGAATATCCGCATCATCAGCGTCATCAGCGTGCTATTATTTTTCATCGTCCTCGTATAATATATATTGTTGGTCATTTTGAATGCCACAATC
>JBFLYA010000013.1 GCA_040757115.1 bacterium
TTTGATGAGGGGAAGTTCCTTGGTATGGATAAACTTCCTGGAATTAAACTTAATGAAGTGGCTATGCATTTGGCCACAAAACTGGTAGCCTATGATGCTATGAGTGCCTTCAGGGCGAATGTGGGGGAGAATATCTTGGTCATAATCTGGCTACTATCTATGAGAAATTCTTCAATGTTCAGTCCTTAGTGAAGCTTCGAGGAGATCGTATTCGGGTAACTATCTATGGTCATCCAAGAGAAGATGAAATTGCCCCCATGTACCATAAATTAGAAGAGAAACTTAAAAGTAAAGGAGTTAACCCCAAAGTCTCCTGGCTGAACAACCACTCCTTAGACTTTCAGTTCAAGTGACCAGGGAAAAAAGTGGGAATAACTATCGGTTCGAAATAGGTGGTAGTCTATTTTCAGGAGAACCTAACATTTTGTATGTCTTTAAATAAAAAAGGGTTAAGGGGGTAAGAGAGAAAAAATTATTTTTTTCTCTTTCCCTTAACCCTTTTTCTTTTGTCATAGTGAGTTTAAACAGCGCTCTTTAAAGCTTCACCAGCCTTGAAAACTGGTACTTTCTTTGCCGCAATCTTAAGTGGAGCACCAGTGCGTGGATTTCTACCTTCTCTTGCAGAACGCTTTTTAACTGAGAAGCTCCCAAATCCAATCAACTGCACCTTATCTCCGTCTGCTAAAGCGTCTTTAATTCCATTTAAGACAGCCTCAACAGCCTCTGCGGCTTTTTTCTTGGTTAGACCTATTTCTGCTACCGCATTGACGAGATCTGCTTTCGTCATTCCTTATTCACCTCCTTTCAAACTTAAATATTGATTAAAAGATTAGAAGTAACTTATTCAGCCACAGATGAAACACTGAAAATTCGTAATCCGTGTCCGTTTTCCGTGTCCGTAATTAGGCTGAAGGTTTTTCCTCCTTCTGCCCTCTGCTCTCTGCCTTCTGCCCTCTGCTCTCTGCCTTCTGCCCTCTGCTATTTATCCGTGCTAATCCGTGTTAATCAGTAGCTGAATAGTTACGATATTCACTTTTTCAATCCTCTGATTTTATCACTCTTAACATTAAATCCTCAACCGCCTGTCGTGGATTTTTCATTTCAAAAAGCACCTTATAGACTTCATTGGTAATAGGAAGTTCACTCCCCACACTATTGGCTAATTCTTTAGCGGCTTTAGTTGTTGGCACTCCTTCAGCTACCATCACCATTGACGATAAAGCCTCTTGAAGTGGGATTCCCTTACCTATCATTTCTCCCAGATGCCTATTTCTACTATGCCTACTTGTGCAGGTGCAAACTAAATCTCCCAGACCACTTAACCCTAAAAATGTCGATTCTTTCGCCCCTAATATCTTTCCTATCCGAATAATTTCTACTAATCCTCTGGTAATAAGTGCAGATTTTGTATTATCTCCAAATCCCAGCCCATCACATATCCCGGCGGCGATGGCGATAATATTTTTTAATGCACCCCCTAATTCTACTCCGATTAAATCTGTATTAGTATATACCCTTAAACTGGATGTATTAAAGAGTTGTTGAATAAATTTTGCTATCTTTTCATCGGCGGCGGCGGCGACTATTGCCGTTGGGATTTTGCGACTTACTTCTTCTGCATGAGAAGGTCCTGAAATAACACCAATTTTTGCTGGAGATGGGAAAAATTCACTTATCACCTCTGAAATTCGTTTCATTGTTGAGATTTCTAAACCTTTTACTCCTGAAACTATCACGACATCAGACTCAATCATTGGTGGTAACTGTCTAACGACATCTCTTACTGCTTGTGACGGAACGGCTATAATTATTACCTCTGCCTCTTTTACTACCTCCTCTAAACAGCTTGTTATATAAATTTCTGCTGGAATAGAAATACCTGGTAAAAACCTTACATTCTCCCGCTTATTTCTTATTATCTCTACCTGCTCATTGGAAAACTCCCATATTTTAACGCAAAATCCCTTTTCATAAAGTTCGATAGCTAATGTTGTCCCCCAGGAACCACCGCCTAAAACTCCAATCTCTACATCCATTTTAACAATCATATCATATTCTTTAAAAAAATGCAAGTATTTTTTTAATAAAATTAACAAATTTTTGCGATAAACATTAGGAGTTTAAGATTTTTTAATATCAAATTTATGTTCCTGACCAGTTATAAGTCTTTTAATATTAGGGATATGCCTTATCACAATGAGCCAGGAAATTACCAGAGCAAAAATTATTATTTCTGGCTCCTCTTTAAAAAATAAAAGCAACACCGGGATAAGTATCGCGGCTATAATTGAACCTATGGAAATATATCGTGATATAGCCACAACTAATAGAAATACTAACAAGGCAATCAGTACAGGGATAGGTGTCAGCCCCAGAAATACTCCTAATCCTGTGGCGACTCCTTTTCCCCCTTTAAATTTAAGGAATATTGTCCAGATATGTCCAATAATCGCCCCTAAACCAGCCATAATCTGGTATATCGTAGCGAATGCTAATAAATTAACAAGATAAATAGGTAGAAACCCTTTCAGAATATCAATGATTAAAACACTGATGCCTGCGGTTTTTCCCACTATTCTATAAACATTACTTGCACCAACATTTCCACTTCCAACAGTTCTTATATCTACCTTCCCAAAAATTCTGCCAATAATGTATGCGGTAGGGATTGCCCCGATTAAATAGCTGAAAATGATGACTAATATAATTTCCACATAAATTCCCTTTCCCCTGAAAATAGCGAATTAGTGAATTAGAGATTAGCGAATTAGTATAGTATCCACAGACTCGTATCCTCTGGTTTAGAACACATATTCCCCCTTAATAAAGGGGGTTAGGGGGTTGTCCTTCTCCCATTTTCATTGCCCTTTCCCCTGAAAATAGCGAATTAGTGAATTAGAGATTAGCGAATTAGTATAGTATCCACAGACTCGTATCCTCTGGTTTAGAACACATATTCCCCCTTAATAAAGGGGGTTAGGGGGTTGTCCTTCTCCCATTTTTCATTGCCCTTTGTGAGCCGCAGACTCATGACCGTTTCTCTGATAATGATAATCACTAACCAATATTACCGATTGTCTCTTTCTTCCTTGCGGCTACGAGTAGCATCTCGCCTAAATTCAAGTTATTAATTGATTTCAATATCAATCTTCTACATAGTGCTCTTATTTGTCGTCCCCATCCTTGAGGAATTTTGTAATCATAGTATCGTCTTAAATAGGTTTTTGTCTCTAAGTGTATTGGTTTCAAGTCACTTAATTCCAATAGCCGTTTAATCGTCGGTATTGAGAATAAAAATAGATGTTCTGGGATAAAAAATATCTCTTGAAATTTCCTTTTCCAGATTTTATGATGAATACTTTTTGAATTAGGCGTAGTTAGAAGAATCATACCATCAGGCTTTAGTATTCTTTCCACTTCTTTTAAAAACAGGAGTGGGTTTTGAGTATGTTCTATTAATTCTATCATCACGATGACATCAAAATATGAGTCAGGAAATTTAATATCTTCAAGTTTTCCACTTGAGACTTTAACCTTTGTCTTTTCCTGAGCATAGGCGGATGCCCAGGGTGATAATTCTATGCCTTGAGCTTCCCAACCCGAGGCCTGAGCTAATTCCAGAAAATATCCTAACGCACACCCGACCTCAAGTAATTTCCCCTTCCCCGAACATAATAAATTGACTAATTCCATTATCGCTTTAAGTCTATAATTTATCACATCGTCTTTTCTGGCAATAAGGTCATGATAGCCTTGTGGATGTTGTGAATTAAAATACTCTTTTGGGTAAAATTCCTGAATGGCATTTTCATCTGGCTGAGGGTCAAGATAAATAAACCCACAATTTAGACATTCTTTAAAATTACACCCATTCAGGGCTTTTACTACTTTATAATCTCCAGATTTACAGAGGAGACAATTTCTTTTTTCAAGCATTGTTTTTTCTTTCAGATTGTATCTGGAATAACTTCTCACGAACTGAGGTTAATGAGATAACAGTTTCCTGACAATAAGTTGATATTTCCTCAAAGAAATTTTTACAGGCTGTGGCTTTTACTACAGGGTCTGTGCTTAAACTAAACCTTTCCATGCGAAATAATAAGGATTCTAAATTCCAGCTACTAAGTCTCATAAACCCTCGATGATTTTCAATTATCCGATGATATAAAATTCCAAGTTCTTTGAACATCTTCATTGCTTTTTTATCAATGTGATTATCTGCTATTGTTTCAAGTAGTCTATTGGCTAACGCCGTGCCTTCTTTACCAATAAATTGAACCTTTTTCCAATCCTTTATTATTCCTTCTATTTCTTTTAAAAGGTTATTCATATCCGGCAAAACATAAGAGTTATAAGCCTGTTGCAGGATTTGGTCAATATTGATTGATTTTTGACAATATTTCTCAATGGTTTCTTTTAAGGTAAGGATTTTCGTTCCTGGTATTTTTGCTCCCCCTTCAGTGGCATCAATACAGAGTGTCTGGGGCATTTCACTTATCTGATGTTCAAACCACTTAATCCATGTCCACATACCTTGAACTGTCTTCACTTTACCGCCATAAACATCTTCCACCCACATAAACTCGACTGTTGGCCATATTTTTTCTGCTTCTTCAAATCGTTCTTTTTTCACGCCAGAAGTATATACTTTATCATCCGGGAATCCTAAGTCCTGACCAATAAAAATAATTGGGTTAGCCGCACCTCTTCGCGCCAGGTCAAAAGCCGCGGTTGACACAGAGCCACCCAGTTTAATTGTTCCTTTAACCCCGATGAATGTTTCAATCCAATCCAATAACGGGTGTCCAAAACTACTTACAAATATCTTTGAAATAGCAGCTAAAAAGGTTTCAGGATAAACAGCAGGCCCGGCAATTAAATATATATCGGATATATCTAAATCTTTTAAATAATAATTATAATTTTTTGCCGTAGCATCAATCGTAATTACCAGATCTGGTTTAATATTATGATTAAATAAGGTTCTTAATGCAGTATCTACACATATAATTACCGCTTTATCTTTAGCCTCTTTTAAATGCATGACATTTTTATCAAGTGAAGGTCCTGCGGCAACTATAATTACCGGCATATTTTGAAATCTCCCATATAATGTTCTTAATCCAGGACATTTTATAATGATTGGAAGATTGATTAAAATCTGATTTTGCCAGAGTGTTGAATTTTCTGCAAGTGTGGCTAAATTTTGACGCCCGACAACAGTTGCTTCTTCGAGTAAAGTTTTTACTTCTTCATAATAAAGAGGATTTTTAGCAACCGATGGTTTATGTTCAGCAACGGTTATATCAGGAATGGTATTTATTTTATAGTAATTATCTATTCGAGAACGCACTGCATACGGCGCAAATTCTCCAATGGCAAGTTTAACATTTGGTCTTTTTAAGATAGGAGTCAGGTCTATTATTTTAAGTAATGCCTTGAATGTCGCTATATCAGGGTCAACCACCAATACAAGTGTTTTTTCCTGAGTCCGTTCTACCAGTTCGCGGATATGAGTCCCCATCCCAAACCCTAACACCGCCAGGGTATTAATATGACTCAAATTAATCTTCGGGTCAATAATCGGTGTAGCCGATAAAGAGCTAACATCAATATTTTGAGCAGGAATTACTTCTTCTAATCGTTTTGCTAACAGCGGTTGCCTTTTTCTCAATAATCCCATATTTAAGTCGAAGTAATCCATCTTTTTTATTCTCTTCCTCGTAACTGTTCAGCCACTGATTAACACGGATTAGCACGGATAAAACGGAGAAGAAACGCCTATGAGTCTGCAACTCACAAAGGATGATGAAAATAAAGGGGTTCGGGACTCGGGACTCGGGATTCTGGACTCGGGAATAAAAGAATTCCCTAATCCCAAAATCCGAGCCCCGAACCCCGATTTTCAGAGAAAAAAGAAAGATTCTGGACAAACATCTATCTTTTTAACTTTTTACTTTTCCAGTTTCATCCGTGTTCATCCGTGGCTGAAGAGTTACTATAATTCTAAACTTTTCAGTTTTTCTCTTTGTTTATTCAAAAATTTAAGTTTTTCCTCGTAATCTGTTTGTTCTAACTGTGGTTTCATAAGCCTTTTTTTCAAATGTTGAATAAAGGATAGTTGTAGTTTATCTTCCGCTCTACTTACTTGTGTTTTAATAAGGTCTATGACTTCCTTATCCTCTATCTCCGTTAATAAATTAATATTATGTTCACTGATGCCTAAAACTAATAATTTATTTCCGATTTCTACTATCTGAATATATTTATTAGGGGCTAAAAAGTGAGTGGCGATGGTTTGAATAAATTCTTGTTGTCGAGTAAGCCATCTTTGTCCTTTGAGGAAGAAACGAAGAACAAAATAAATAAGTGCCGCAATAATTACGAGTGAAACAACTGTCTTCCCCATCAGAACAAACAGATTGACATCGTATTTTTCTTTTTTGGGAGTTTCTTTAACCACATCTTTTGCAGAATCAATTATTTTCTCGCTTTCGTTGAATTCTGCTGGCTGTGACAATACCGTTGATTCAATAGTAGATAAAATTAAAATCAACCCAATGAATAAAAGTTTTTTCTTCACCATATTAATTCACCTTGGTAACTATTCAGCCATAGATAGACACGGATGAAACACTGAAAATTCGTAACCGTTCAGGATATAGCCACAGAGTCACAGAGAACACAGAGGGAATATATAACCACGAATGAACAAAATACAAAAAGATTTGTAGTGCGAGGCGTTAGCTTCGCTTCTGGCAAGCCAAAAGGCGAACTTAAAGGTTCGCACTACATTTATGGGATGTCAGAGGTTAATTCGTATCCATTTGTGGCTAATTTCCTTAATTCTCTGTGAACTCTGTGCCTCTGTGGCCGAACGCTTACAAAATTCGTGAATCGTGTCCGTTTTCCGTGTCCGTAATTAGGCTGAAGGTTTTTCCTCCTTCTGCCCTCTGCTATTTATCCGTGCTAATCCGTGTTAATCAGTGGCTGAATAGTTACTCACTAATTTATATATCTACAATTATATAATTAAAATAAATTTTTGTCAATTTTTTTCTTTCTTTAGGAAGGCAGACAATTTGAAAGCAATTTTTCTACCTGTGCAGTTAACTTTAGACTTGTGTCCGAAAAGGAGATATATTTAGGAGTTTTTGGTGAAAGGGTTAGGGTTAGCCCCTGATTTAATCAGGGGTTGGTTTGGTTTAGGGATTATGAAGTTAGTCTTTTTGCACAACCATCCTGACCTAACTCCTGAGCCTGTCAGGAGCAGGCTTACATTTTTAAGGTAAGGGAAAAATAATAATCTTAAACCTAACTGCATAGGTCGCAATTTTTCAAGTTGCAATCTTCTAAATTATCGCATGACTGCCAATTTACCTGTTTTTGAACTTTTATCATCTCTGATGAAATAAATATAGATTCCAGAGGCAACTCTCTCTCCCGCAGAATTATGACAATCCCATTCCACAATCCCATCTCCTCCTGAATCTTCCTCTTTCTCATAGACTAACTCACCCGCAATGTTGAATATCTTTAAACTGACTCTTGTATTTTGCGGCACGACAAAAAATACCTTCTTGCCTTTAGCCGGATTAGGATAGCAGTAAGACTCAGCTACACTATCTAATGCCGACACTTCCTTAATTGGTCCACTACTAACTATCAGGCTATACTCACCTACATTGCCACTATAACTCTCTTTCTTGCGCATATCAATCAGATTATCTCTATCCTTTAAGTAGAGATAGTATTGGAGTGGCACAGTGGTAATATCCCAACTTATCTCTACTTTCCCTGGCTCACCTACCTGCTCTACCCTAAATTTCCATTCCTTGTTTGTTTCTACTTCACTGCGATAGTCAGAGCCATATTCACCTTCCGTCGGTGAAATGAAGTAACACTTGAGATACGCAGGAGCGAATTCTCCTTCCTCTACTGGTAACATTGGGATTTCAGCAATATCATAGCCATCATCGTAGGTATCGCTTGCCTCAGGGCTAACGCCAGCAAAGTTAAATCTATCAGTCAGGCTACCCGCCTTAACGGATAGATGAATTGCCCAGCCATCTTTATGCTCAAGTGGGTTAAATTCATCCACTTCACTCTCACTACGAACTTCATTATTCACAACCCACTCCTCTATCGGGCAGAAACTCTTCCCCTCTTGAGAGGGGTCAGGGGTGTGTTTCCCACCTATCTCCTCTGCTGGAACGAGCATCTCGCAATCCACCGTCACCGGGATAAAATATCCTATCCAAGGACGAATTACCCCAGGATACGGCACCATCTTAAATCCCGTGCCATCATAATACCATAATGAACTCTTTATCCAGCCATTTACATAAGCCGTCACCGGGTCAACTACCTCTACTCCTTTGCGAAACTTTACCTGCTCATTCAAAGCCACCGGGTAAAGATATGGGTGTCCAATATGATTCCACCTTTCAGGCAGACCGCCTTTTAATGGAATAACATAATAACCAGAAGGATTAGTCGAACTCCCATAAACAATAATTTCATTATCTTTATCTGCGGTAATCCCATAGCCTATCTCCGGGGCAAAGTTTGGGACAGTTGAATCTGGCGGATTATGAATGACCCAATTATTCCCATCAAAATAGACTAATCTGACATTTTGCTCAAAATTACCCCAATTCCACAACACACCTGCGGGGTCAGGATTCCCGGGATGAACAGGAACAGAGATGGATTTGTAAGTTGGATAGATAGCACCAATTTTACCGGAGCTAACTGTGCCATAAGTAATCGTCGTCCAGATAGTTGATAAAGTGTCATTCTTGCCATCAGTTGCCCAGATAGCGTAAAGTAACCCTCGCATAGTGACATTAGATGCCGCAATAGTACCTTTGTAAAGGTCATCTCCAATATTAACCATTTGAGTAAAAGAAATCGTTTTAGTCCCACCTATCTTCCAATAAAGAATTGCCTCATTAACCTTTACATTATCCGTTATAGTAGCTACAACCTCCATTGGCAATCCAGCAGGTGCTGAAGGAATAAATTCATGCAAGATAATCGGTGGAATAGTATCTTCTGTTATCACAAAGTAAGAGATACAAACCTCATTGCTTTCTATCCCTCTTACTAAAATAGTAGTCGTCCCTGCTGATTGTGTATCAACTGTAAAGGTTACGGAGAAACTACCAGCCTCCATTGAGATACAGGCAGCAATAGTCCCGGTTGTACCAAAATCTATCCGTATTTGCTCATTAGCTTTATATCCTATACCTTTTACTTCAACTTTACTTCCTACTGTACCACTTGTAGGAGATATCCAAATTATAGTTCCTTTAATACAAAAATAGACTTTAGTAGATAACCACTTACTTCTGGCAATAACTGTTTTACTCCCAGCAGATTGAGTATCCACAGTAAAAATAGTCTTAAAAGTACCATTAGCATAACTTGTAGTAAAAGTAATTGATGAAGTGAGTCCAAAATCTATTTCTATAAGTTCTGAAGCAAAATATCCAGTACCTGATATAGTAACAATACTACCGATAGAGCTAGAGGTAGGATTTAAGATAATCTCAGGTAAAACAGTAAATATAGCTTTATCCACACAGCCTGCTTTAATACTCTTAACAATAATCTTCTTTGGTCCAAATGGTTGTATATCAATACTAAAAGTAGTACAAAATGTACCTAAAGAACTTGCAGTGGTGATAGCAATACTTGAAGTGATACCAAAATCAATTACTATTGTATCTCTTGCCCCAAAACCATTACCTGCTATAGTTACAATACATCCTACTGTTCCAGAGGTAGGGGAAAGATAAACAATATTGCCTGAGATAATAAACTCTGCTTTATCAATCTGGTCTTTATTTATAGCAGTAATAACAGTAGTAGTTCCTTGAGGCTGAGTATCCACAGTAAAGGTGACCTTAAAAGACCCATTAGATTCAGTATAAGTAGTAACAATACTTTTTGTCATCCCAAAATCAATTCGAAGTTCTGCATTTGAAGAATAACCATCCCCTTGTAAAGTTACAACTATTCCAACACTACCAGAAGTAGGAAAGATAGAGTTGATTTTAGGTTTGATAAAGAAAATATCTGTCTTACTTACCATCGATGTAAGTCCAGTGACTATAATAGAAGTAGTGCCATAAGGTTGCAGATTGGTAGTAAACGAGACAGCAAAAATACCTGATTCATTACTTACAGCAGTAGCGATAGTCTGGATAGTACCAAAATCAATCCTTATAAACTCATTAGCACCATAGCCTATTCCTCTAATTGTAATCATAGTTCCAACTGTACCACTGACAGGACTAGTCCAGAGCATACCATCTTTGATATAGAAACAAGTAGTGAGTATCAATCCAGACTCACTTCTAACTACAATTGTTTTCATACCATAGGCTTGAGTATCCAGTCTAAAGAATGTAGTAAAACTACCATAAGTATCTGTCTTTGCATCAGAGATAGTTTTAGTAGTCCCAAAATCTATCCAGATTAATTCTGATGAATAGTATCCATTGCCTTTTACAGTAACTATACTATCTATTTCACCAGAAGTAGGAGTAATTTTAATATTTGGTAAGATAAAGAAACTATTTATATCTTTATCTATATAATTAACTTCAATACTTCTAACTACTATTGTCTTATCTCCATAAGGTTGAAGATCAACCATAAACTGAGTACTAAATGTCCCAACATAACTTGCAGTAGTAAGTTCAATTGTCATCGAGGTACCAAAGTCAATACATATTATATCATTTGACCCAAAACCGTTACCTTCTATGTTTACAATACTTCCTACCGTACCTAAAATAGGTGAAATATAAGTAATATTGCCTAAGATAATAAATGTAGTTTTATCAACTTCTTCTTTACCTACACCTAAAGTTACTATTGTAGTAGTCCCGTAGTTTTGAGTATCAATAGTAAATGTAGTTCGAAGTAAACCACTTGACATAACAGTAGTAGTTACAATAGTCAAAGTTTTCCCAAAGTCAATCCGTACCATTTTACCTGAAGAATAACCTAGCCCTTTTATCTCTACAATTGTTCCAACTGAAGCAGAAGTAGGTGTAATTGCAATAATCTTTGGTTTAATAAAGAAAGAAATAGTAGCACTTGAGCCAGTCTTAAGCCCAATAGCACAAATAGATGTACTACCATAAGGTTGTGTATCAATTCTAAAGCTACTAATAAATCTACCCATTATATCACTTTCTTCAGTAGCAATAGTTGAAGTTGCCCCAAAATCAATTTGTATAAGTTCACTCTTTCCAAATCCATTACCGAATATAGTAACTTCAGTGCCAATTGTACCCTTAGTAGGCGTAAGTAAGGTAATATTTGATTTAATAGTAAAGATACCTTTAGATTTTATATTTAACCAATCTTGGACAGCAACTATAGTAGTCTTACCGTAGGCTTGAGTATTAATAGTAAAGGTAGTAGTAAAAGTGCCATTAACAGAGGTAGAGGTAAGTTGGATACTCGGTATAGTACCAAATTCTATTCTTATACGCTGAAATGCTACATAGCCATTACCAGCCAATGTTACAATACTACCTATTGTACCTTCTTTAGGAGATATGAGAGTAATATTTGGTTGAGTTTGAAATCTACTTAATGCACTAATCTCTTCATTTTCATAGGCTATTATACTAATCTCAGCATAAGTCTTGGTATCAATTGTAAAGGTAGTACTAAAACTTCCAGTTATATCAGTAGATGTAAGTTGAATAATAGCTGTAGTCCCAAACCTTATCTTTATACTCTGATATGTGCGGTAACCATTACCTGATAGGGTTACTATTGTACCTATCGTACCCTTTTTAGGCGAGACTAATGTAATATTTGGCTGGATAAAGAAGTAAGATAAAACAGGATTTGATGAATTGGTACCAATAACTCTAATGGTAGTACTTCCATAAATCTGAGTATCTATGGTAAATGTAGCCTTAAAATATCCTACATTATTGGCTACTACATTAGTAATACTTTTAGTAGTACCAAAATCAATTCTTATTAACTCACTACCAGCAAAACCATCACCTCTTATTGTAATAATACTTCCTATTGTGCCAGTGGTAGGTAAAATAGAAGATATTTTAGGTAAGACAAAGAAATAATTCATAAATACCTGGTTAGATATAGCTTGAATTGTAACAGTAGTGGTACCATAGCTTTGTGCAGTAGCGGTGAAATAGGTTAAAAAAGTACCTATCGAAGTTGAGCTACAAACAATAATTGTACTAATATTACCGAAATCTATCACTATTCTTTCTCTTGCTCCAAAGCCATTACCAGATACAGTAATAGTCGTTCCTAATGTACCACTTGTAGGTGTTATTAAAGTAATATTTCCTGTGATAAAAATGCAACTAGAGGTACTTACATTAGATATTAAACCTTTAGCAACAATAGAAGTACTCCCATAAATTTGGGTATCAATAGTAAACATAGCAGTAAATGTACCTAAGATACTACTTGTAGTCAAGGTAATAGTAGAACTTATCCCAAAATTAATTATAATTGGCTCAATTGTTTCATACCCTTCACCAGTTACAGTAATTTTAGCCCCTACTGAACCACTTACAGGCGATACTAAAGTAATCTTTGGTTCTAATGTTCCTATTGTGATGTAGAAATAAGCAATTGTTTTTACACCGCTACTATTCCCTCTTACGACAATAGTTTTTGTCCCTGCTGATTGCGTATTTACAGTAAAATTAATACTAAAAGCCCCAACAGAATTGGAATAGGTAGTAGCAATACTTTTAGTCTGCCCAAAAGCTACTAATATCTCTTCACTTACTCCATGACCATTGCCTCTAATTGTAACAATAGTACCTATCGAACCAAGAGTAGGTGTAAATTGGGTAATTTGTGGTAAAATAAAGAATTTCTCCATAGCAGTCTTATTAGAACTTAATCCAATAGCTATAATAGATGTAGACCCGTAAGGTTGGATATCAACAGTTAAAATGAGTTCAAAATTACCTAAACTATTACTTATAGTGGTAGCGATGCTAAGTGTAGTCCCAAAATCAACTCGTATGCCTTCTGATGCATTAAAATTTGCCCCCTCTATACTAACTATACTGCCTACACTACCTCTAATAGGAGTAATCAAAGTTATCTTAGTATTTGCTATTTTTACTTTAACCTCTTCTACATTTTCATCTTCACCATCAGTAGCAATTAATTTAAGTGTGTATATACCATTTGGAATAGTAGTAGTATCCCATGGAGTTAAAGTACCGAGTTCAACAGGTGTATTTGATGTAATAATAGTATTCCAATCTGTGGAACCTTTACTCTCTACATTTTCCTGTCTATATTTTAGGGAATAATAAGATAGTTTTGAAAGTATTACCTCTTTATTTACACTTACATTATCCTTTGCCAAACCTATAATTTCAGCTTTACCTTTTAATTGTTGGTCTAAAATAGGAGAGATAATATTAGCCGCAGGAACATCTTTATCAGGATAGTCCATTATACAGATATTTGAACTATCGTGTGTTCTTTCATAATTAAGCAATAATTTAGTTCCATCAGGAGATAGGCTAAAATATCCTATTGCATAAATTCCATCAGTATCAATATTAGTCAATTGAACTAACTCAGCTTCTTTTCCATTATTAACTACTTCCTCTATATTATTAATTATCCACGCGTCATACGGAAATCCAGCAGGAGGGATTCTTTCTTTCATTAACTCTTTAGATATATTATTTATTTTTGGAAAACGGGGTGGCCAGCCTGTAGTTGACAGAAATGCCAGTTTTTTACCATCTGGTGAGAAACCAACAGGAATGTCAAATGCTGGATTATATGTAATTTGCAGTGTAGTAGGTGTAGCATTATTATAAATCACCTCCTGGATATTTGTAATTATGCATATTTCCCAATTACCAAAGTACCAGTCTAAATCTTCATTTTTTGCATAAGCTAACCATTTACCATCAGGCGACCAGCAGATACCGAGTTCCAATGCATCATCAGTATTAGTTATCTGGTGTAATTCTGGATTAGCACCTTCATTAATTATCTCATCTATATTACTTGCTACCCAGACATCGTAATCAGAATAAAATGATAACATCTTATTATCCGGGGACCACCAACCTGGGTCATTCTCGAAACCACCTGCATCAATCTGAATTAACTCTGGTGAAGTTCCAGTTGCAATTACATCCTGGATATTAGTTACAAGCCAAATATCCCTCTCAGACTGAAATGCAAGATAACTTCCATCAGGAGAGAATCGAGGATTATAACAACTTTCTTTGCCTACATTTAGTTGTCTTTGATTATTTCCATCTGAGTCCATTATCCAAATACTTGAAGGCCATGTCCTAAAAGAATGAAATACTATTTGAGTCCCATCAGGTGAAAGACAACTGCTTAAGTCCATTGCTGAAGTAGTTAATTGATACATATTACTTAAAAAATTAATTTTAATAGTATCTATCTGATTTGAACTAAGCCCTATAGCAGTAATAGTAACAATTCCACTTACTGAATACCTTGCAGTAAAAACAGAAGAAAAAGTACCTGCTGGGTTACTTATAATAGTGGTAATGCTATGAATAGTTCCAAAATCAATTCTTATCATCTCATTTTTACCAAAGCCATTACCTTCTATTGTAACAGGAGTGCCTACACATGGGTTATGAGGATAAACTTTAGTTAGCTGACCTATAATACTAAATTTACCCTTAGCCACTAATCCAGAAGTTACCCCAGTAGCCATAATAGTTTTTGTGCCAAAATATTGGGTATCAATAGGAAAAGTAATAGAGAAAGTCCCTCCAGCACTACAAGTAACTATGTTAATAGTTTTAGTTGTACCAAAATCTATTCTAATTAATTCTGAGGCAACAAAATCCTTTCCTTCAACTGTTATTACCGTACCTATCACACCACTATCTGGAGATATTAATGTTATTTTAGAATTTATTACTCTTATTACCACCTCTTCTACCCCTTCATCCTCTCCATCAGTAGTAGTAAGTTTAATAGTATAGAGTCCATTTTCTAAATCCGATACATCCCAGATAGCTAATGTACCATTATCTACCTGCGTATTGGATGTAACAATTGGTATCCAGTAATCTGAATTTGTACCCAGACTATACTCGCCAGTGTAAGATAATAATGTAGAAAGTACTGTATTATTAACACTTACATTATCTTTAGCCGTCCCTTTAATTATAGATTTACCTTTTAATACTTGATTTAGTATAGGTGAAATGATATTAGTTGCCGGGGCAGCTTTTTTATCATAAGGGTAATCCATCTCCCATACATCCCAGTTACCAGCACGATAAGACCCAATAAGTATTTTTGTTCCATCTGGAGACCAACTACAGACACCTTCAGTAATCAAGGAAGGGATTAAATGCTCAAGTTCTAATTCTGCTCCTTTATAAATCACATCCTTTATATTAGTAATCACCCAGCAGTTCCATCTTCCAGGGTGATTATCTTTAGTTGAAGTAAATGCATATTTTTCTCCATCTGGTGAAAACACACCATCACAATCATATTCTTTGAAATTTGTCAATTGTAATAACTCTGGCTGGGCATTTTTAAATAACACATCCTGAATATTCTTTATCATCCATGCCTCTGGGTCCCCACTTCGAGTAGAATAAAATGATAATACTTTACCATCCGGTGACCAACCACCGGTTACATCCCACTCAGGACCAACTAATATATCTTTTATAATAGGAGTAGTATCATGATTTATTACATCCTGGAGATTAATAACCGCCTTAATATCGGCAATAGGATATTCTATATTCCAGCAACTAAATGTCATTACATTAGCATCAGGAGAAGAGACAGAAGCAAGTCCTTGTGTACCTACTACCCTAATTTCATCTGGAGGAGTGCCATTAATTACCTCTTTAAAATTCTTTATTATATAGATACCCTCTTCAGGTCCTATTTGGTGAGTTTTCAAATACTTGCTATAAACCAACATCTCACCATCAGGTAAAAAGCCAAGAGGGGTACAATGATATTCCTCATCCTTGATTATCTCCTTTTTATTCTTACCATCTGCATCCATTATCCAGATAGTATATGAGTCATCTTCAGATTGCCTCGCATAAACTATCATTTTACCATCTGGTGAATAACCTGCTGGACTTTCATTACAGGTATCTGTGGTTAACTGCCTGAGATAAGGTGGATTGATTACCTCCTCTACACATACTACTGGTTGATTAGTAATAGGTGTAAGAATTCCTCCTTCTCCCTCTGATTTTATAATAAAGGTATTGGTTCCTAAAGTAATAGTACCCTGTGGTGTACCTATATACATTATAGTAAATGTACCTTCAGCAAACATTTCCTCAATAGGTATTATAACGGTTGAACCTACAATACTACGGTATTTTAAAATCACTTCAGGTCCCGGAGTAACTGTTATCGCCCAATCAGGAGGTATAGTCCAGTTAGGTGGTATAGTTAAAGTAACCGTTCCATTACTTAAATCTGCCTCTGCTGTATAAGTGATATAAAATACCTCAGTAATATCTACTATTGTCCTATCTGGCTCTATCTTTGCGATCCCACTACCATCTGCCGGTTTCTCGATTATATTAAATATCCCAGTAGCATTATGCCCATATTTAACACTTGTAGCTGTAATATCAACTGGTCCTATAGCTTGTGTATCAACTATAAAAGTAGCTATAAATTTACCGTAAGCGTCTGATGTAGTAATTAAGATAGTTTTAGTAGTGCCAAAGTCTATCTGTATTGGTTCTGTTGGATAATACCCCTCCCCTGCTATCGTAACCTTAGTACCAACAAACCCTGATACTGGAGATACCAGCGTTATCCCTGGTCCAATTACAATAGGCCCATAGCTAATATTTGTAGGAGTGCCAATAGCCTCTATTCCGTATTCATCTTTTGCCTCAAAATAGTAGCTATAAACTCCACCAGATTGCAATTTAAAAACACACCAGTAGTTTTCACCTTCTATATAATCCTTAGTTGGCTCAACACGCATTTCGGCTTCCCCGATAGTAGTAGTTCCTTTAAGAATGCATATCTTAGGATAATCAGAATAAGGGGGAGCATTATCCTCATCTTTATATTTTACCTTGAAAGTAAAATATGTTTCGCGAGCAATGCCTTCATGTGGTTCTAATCCATCTTTTTCATAACCTGGGGTACCTCTCCATTCTAATTCAGGTGCATGACTTATCTTTGGACCGGTTTGAAGCAAGATAAAAAAAGGACCTCTAGCTTCTTCACCCTTACTATCTTTAGCATAGAACTTATATTGATAGATACCAACTTCATCTAAGACTATGGATATAGTAAATGTTGCACCTTTTAAATAATTCCCATTAACAAAGTTCATACTATAAGTCCCTTCTCCATAAGGTGCACCATCTTTATAGATAAGTAGTGCTGGATAACCTGAGGCAGGTGGGTCAATATTAATATCCCGGTATGCGGTACGAAAAGTAAATGTAGTCCCTGGAGTACCACGATTTGGTTCAAGGCCATCTATATAATCTTTTTCATCTGGCATAAATAACAAAGGTGCAAGGTTTGTCCCTTCTACTATCGGCCCATCTTTAGAAACAGTTGGAGTCCCGGTACCAATAACCCCTTGTTCATTTTTAACCTCAAAGTAATAACTATATGCCTCACTGGCATAAGAAAATCGAACTTTGTTTGTAGAGTATACCACCCCTTCCGCATAATTATTACCATTTTCCTTGATTAATGTATATCCATCTGATATTAAAAATCCTCCTAGACAAACATAGACCCTCGGATAACCCTCTGCTGGTGGGATATTATCAATATCAGTATATAATACTTTATAAGTAAAGTATCCTGTAGGTCCTACATCTGGCTCTACACCATCAGAAATATACCCTCCTTCACCTATCCAGGTTAATGTCGGAGAGCCTATTATTTTAGGTCCTGAGTGGCTTATAGTAGGACTACCTTTTGCCAGAATTTCATCTATATTCTTTGAAACAAATTGATATGAATATAGCCCTGTCTCAAGATTAGCTATTTCAAAACTATACAGTTTACCATCCTTATAGTCAATATCTTGTGGATTTACTTCTTCCATAATAAATGGGCTATTTTGTAATTCCCGGCCACCTCTAAAAATCCTTACCTCTGGATACCCTGTTAGTGGTGGTCTGTCAAGATAATCAATATATTTTACTCGATAGGTATAAGTTCCAACTAATCGCTCTCCTTCTTCTGGGTGAAGTCCATCCTGTTCATAATTTTCCTCACCTGTCCAATCTAAAATCGGATATTCATAGGCTACAAATATAGTAAATTCAATAATCTGATTAGAACTAATACCTCTTACTCTAACGGTTTTTGAACCGATAGGTTGAGAATCAACAGTAAAGGGAATCTTGAAAACACCAGATAAATTTGTCACTCCAGTAGCAATAGTTTTAGTAGTACCAAAGTCTATTACTATCTCTTCTGAAACCTCAAACCCTACTCCTTCTATACTTACTATTGTTCCAATTGTACCAATTACAGGACTAATTAAGACAATACTCCCTTTAATACTAAAAGTGCCTCTTAGAGTTACCTCAGAACTTAATCCTACGGCACAGATAGTCTTTATACCAAAACTCATGGTATCAATAGTAAATATTGAAGAAAAACTACCCGTAGCATCTGCGTATGAAGAGGTGATAGAAACAGTCGTTCCAAAGTCTATTCGGATTAATTCTGAGGCAAAGAAGTCCTCCCCATGGACAGTAACTACACTACCAACAGTACCAGAATCAGGCAAAATAGTTATCGTTGGTGTACCAACCTTTAAAATGAGTGTTTGCGTAGATTTATTATACCCATTATCTATACCTGTAATTAATAACTCTTTTATACCAGGATTTACCTCTGATACTATTGCTTGATAAGAATATATATCGTTACCTATATAACTCATTGCTTGACTACCAGCACCTCCAATTGGTGCAATATCAACCATAACCTCTACAATTCCATATTTATCTATTACCTTTGAGGATAAAGTTACCGTAGCTCCAACTGGGACAACTCCTGGTATAGCTTTTGGATTGGTTATTTCAGGTGGAGTGTTATCAACTATTACTTTATCTCTTTGTTGAGGTGCATGATAATTCATTATATTCACAGCATCTATTTTATATGTATATTCATCATCTTCTACGACTATATTACTATTATCTTTACCATCCCAGATTTCTGTATTAGTTCCTGAAGGTTTATTTACTTCTACTATTAAATCACGCACTAACTCATGATTTGTATTATAAATCTTGATTGTTACCTTTGCCTCTTCTGGTAGATGATAGGTAATGGTAGTAGTGTCTTTTTGATTGTCATCATTAGGTGAGAAAATATAAGGATAAGCACTGACATTTGTTATATAACTACTTATATCAAATATCTGTAAATTACTGTTATTTGAATCTACTACATATAATTTCTTTTGATGGATAGCCAATTTCTGTGCAGTATGGAATTGTCCTTTACCAGGTCCAAATCTACCAAATGTATGTAAAAATTGACCAGTATTAGAGAATTTTTGTATTCTAAAGTTATACTTATCTGCTACCCAAATATTTCCATCCGAATCTACTGCTACATCTACCGGGTCTAAAAACTCACCTACCTGTCTTCCTTGTATACCGAATTTACGAATAAAATTACCCTCTTTATCAAATATAGATACCCGTTCATTTCGCATATCGGCAACATAGATATTTCCTTCTTTATCTAATGTTAGACCATAAGGTTCACTAAATTGAGTAGTGCCACTACCTTCACTGCCTAATATATTATCTCCATTAAATGAATTTACAGGATTAAAGGATGAATCAAACTTTAGTACTCGATCATTACCAGAATCTAAGACATAAAGATTACTATCCTTATCCAATTCTATATCTCTTGGATAATAAAATTGTGGATTACCTGTAAAACACTTTACAAAAGAGATACTATTTCCATCATCATACAGATGTTGTACACGCTCATTGCCAGTATCTACTACAAATATATTTCCTCTTTTATCAACTGCAATACCTTGTGGAGCCCTAAACTGCCCCTCACCCGTTCCTTCTTGCCCAAAGGCATAAAGAAACTTACCGTTTTTATCATATTTCTTTATCTTATCATTACCGGTATCTGCAACATAAATACTGCCATCATAAGAAACCGCTACACCATAAGGGTATAAAAGTTCTGCCTCAGGTGGTCCTTTCCCCTTTATCCCTACACTACCGATAAAATTAGTACTGGCGAATACAGTAGTGGTCAAAAATATTAAACTAAATATTAAAAACAATCTCATTTTTACCATCTTTCGTTCCTCTTTATTTAGAGGACGCAGATTTTCGCAGATTATTAGGATTATTATTAGATATATCTTGTAAATCTTGTTCATCTGCGTCCTATTTTCAGATTATTTAGTTGGAGTGGTATAATTTTTTATTTCTACTTAATTTCCATCATATTTTTTAGTAATCAGATTAAGCGGATTGATCGGATTATTTTTTATCCATTTTATCCGTTAAATCCGTTTACTAATTATTTAATAATCGCCAATTTACCGATACATTTATCTCCTTTAGTATTAGTGATACAATACAGATACACACCACTTGCTACCTTTCTACCAGCATCATTCCTCCCATCCCATTCATAGGTATAATCAATACCTTCCTTCTTAAATACCAACTCACCTGATATAGTAAATATTCTTAGAGTTACATCTTGAGTAAGATTTTTAAATATAATTACATCTGTTTTACTTTTACTCGGTATAAATGGATTAGGATAGACACAGACCTTGTTTAAATCCTGCATCATTGGTACATCTAATGGCTGAAAATCTGTGTATTTGTAAGAGCCAGAGGTAGTATATACAAACTTTGAGTAATCAACTTCCATCCAATCACTGTCATCCTTTATTAATATGAATAGAGGGAATAAGTTATATGGTCCATTAATACCTTTACTATATATATCTTTTCCATCAATTTTAAGTGCTATCGTTTGGGTGCCGGTAGATAAAAACTTATGCATAATATCTATATATTTAATCACATTAAAAGGAGGTTCTTTGAAATCTTCACATAAAAGTCCTTTTATCATAAACTCTCCTGGTTTCCTAACCTTTACATTTATATTTATCACTAAATAGTTATGAAGTCCATCACCATCTGTATCTAATCCGTAATCATTAGTTGGGGTGCCACTAAAGGTTACTTCTGGTATTTGAAATTGAGTATAGGAGTATGTGCCTGTAATATAGGGATAAGGAAGTGTATCAATCTCCACTAAACCCATAGGAATAGGTACTTTTTCTTCCTCTGCTTCTTCCTCAACTTCTTCTTCAACCTCTTCTTTCTCAATAGTCTCAATACATAATCTTACATTATCCACCTTATATGGTCCATCATAACCTGTATTATAAATTTTTCTACCATTAAACTTAAATTTGATAGTATATGTACCAGGTTGTAATGATATATTGGTATAACCACTGGTTATAGGACTATTCCCTGAATTATCCCATAACTCTCCACTTATTCTAAACTCCCCTGCATTTACAACATTTATCTCATGATTTACTACTAAATAATTATAAAACTCATCATCATCTGTATCCAATGCGTAGTCAGTAAAACTACCGGTAAAACTTGCATCAGGCAGTTGAAATTGTGTATGAGAATATGTACCAGTAGTATAAGCATCTTGAATGTCATCAAGACAGGTATTACCTTGATATAAATCCAGATTACGCAATTTATACGGTCCCTCATAGCCTTTATTATAAATCTCTCTTCCATCAAACTTAAGTTCTACTGTATGGGTTCCAGATAATAATGAGATATTGGTATGTACATAGGTTATGGAATTATTCCCCAAGTTGTCATATAAATTTCCTCTTATCCTGAAATCTCCTGCTTCTATAACATTTACTTCTACATTTATTACTAAATAATTGTATCTTTCATCATCATCCGTATCTAAACAATAATCAGTAAAACTACCTGTAAAACTTGCCTCTGGTGGTTGGAATTGGGTATAGGAGTATGTACCAGTAGTAAATGCATCTTGAATGTCATCAAGACAGGTATTACCTTGATATAAATCCAGATTACGCAATTTATACGGTCCCTCGTAACCTTTATTATAAATTTCTCTACCATCAAACTTAAGTTCTACTGTATGTGTTCCAGATAATAATGAGATATTGGTATGTACATAGGTTATGGAATTATTCCCTGAGTTGTCATATAACTTTCCTCTTATCCTGAAATCTCCTGCTTCTATAACATTTACTTCTACATTTACTACCAGGTAATTATACCACTCATCATTATCTGTATCCAGGCCATAATCAGTAAAACTACCAGTAAAACTTGCATCAGGCAGTTGAAATTGTCTATGAGAATATATGCCAGTAGTATAAGCATCTTGAATATCATCAAGACAGGTATTACCTTGATATAAATCCAGATTACGCAATTTATACGGTCCCTCGTAACCTTTATTATAAATCTCTCTACCATCAAACTTAAGTTCTACTGTATGGGTTCCAGATAATAATGAGATATTGGTATGTACATAGGTTATGGAATGATTCCCTGAGTTGTCATATAAATTTCCTCTTATCCTGAAATCTCCTGCTTCTATAGCATTTACCTCTGCATTTATTACCAAATAATTATAATATTCATCATCATCTGTATCCAGAGCATAATCAGTAAAACTACCAGTAAAACTTGCCTGTGGTGGTTGAAATTGGGTATAGGAATATGTGCCAGTATAACCAGATATATATTCAAGGTGGAAATTACTTTGCCATAAATCCAGACGCAATCCATACGGTCCATCGTAACCTCTATTATAAATCTCTCTCCCATCAAACTTAAGTTCTACTGTATGTGTTCCAGATAATAATGAGATATTGGTATATACATAGGTTATGGAATGATTCCCTGAGTTGTCATATAAATTTCCTCTTATCCTGAAATCTCCTGCTTCTATAACATTTACTTCTACCTTTACTACCAGGTAATTATACCACTCATCATTATCTGTATCCAGGCCATAATCAGTAAAACTACCAGTAAAACTTGCCTCTGGGATTTGAAATTGAGTATAAGAATATGTACCTGTGGTGTAAGCATTAGAGATATAGTCAAGTTGAGCACCTGTATTTTCATCTCTTAGGTAGAGATTCTGTAATTTATATGGTCCATCATAGCTTTTATCATAAATCCGTCTGCCATCAAATTTAAGCTCTATTGTATGTGTTCCTGGTGATAATGATATATTGGTAAACCCATAGGTTATGGAATTACTCCCTGAATTATCATATAACCATTTTTCTATTCTAAATTCCCCTGCTTTTATAACATTTACTTCCGCATTTATTACTAAATAATTATATCGCTCATCATCATCTGTATCCAGAGCATAATCAGTAAAACTACCGGTAAACTTTGCATTCGGGGATTGAAATTGAGTATAAGAGTATGTGCCAGTAGTATAAGCATTAGAGATATAGTCAAGTTGAATATAATCTTGCCATAACTTTATATAACGCAATTTATACGGTCCATTATAACCTTTACTGTAAATTTCTCTCCCGTCAAATTTAAGTTCTATTGTATGTGTACCTGTTGCTAATAGTATATTATGAGTATAGCCACAGCTTATATAATTCCCTAAATTATCGTATAAATTTCCATCTATTCTAAATTCCCCTGTTTCTAAAACATTTATTTCTACATTTATTACTAAATAATTATATCTTTCATCATCATCCGTATCTAAACAATAATCAGTAAAACTACCAGTAAAACTTGCCTCTGGGATTTGAAATTGAGTATAAGAATATGTACCTGTGGTGTAAGCATTAGAGATATAGTCAAGTTGAGTACCTGTATTTTCATCTCTTATGTAGAGATTTTGTAATTTATATGGTCCATCATAGCTTTTATCATAAATCTCTCTGCCATCAAATTTAAGCTCTATTGTATGTGTTCCTGGTGATAATGATATATTGGTAAACCCATAGGTTATGGAATGATTTCCTGAGTTGTCATATAAATTTCCTCTTATCCTGAAATCTCCTGCTTCTATAACATTTACTTCTACATTTACTACCAGGTAATTATACCACTCATCATTATCTGTATCCAGGCCATAATCAGTAAAACTACCTGTAAAACTTACCTTTGGTGGTTGAAATTGGGTATAGGAGTATGTACCAGTAGTAAATGCATCTTGAATGTCATCAAGACAGGTATTACCTTGATATAAATCCAGATTACACAATTTATACGGTCCATCATAGCCTTTATTATAAATCTCTCTACCATCAAACTTAAGTTCTACTGTATGTGTTCCAGATAATAATGAGATATTGGTATGTACATAGGTTATGGAATGATTCCCTGAGTTGTCATATAAATTTCCTCTTATCCTGAAATCTCCTGCTTCTATAACATTTACCTCTGCATTTATTACCAAATAATTATAATATTCATCATCATCTGTATCCAGAGCATAATCAGTAAAACTACCAGTAAAACTTGCATCAGGCAGTTGAAATTGTGTATGAGAATATATGCCAGTAGTATAAGCATCTTGAATATCATCAAGATAGGTATTACCTTGATATAAATCCAGATTACGCAATTTATACGGTCCATCATAGCCTTTATTATAAATCTCTCTACCATCAAACTTAAGTTCTACTGTATGTGTTCCAGATAATAATGAGATATTGGTATATACCTGGGTTATGGAATTATTCCCCAAGTTGTCATATAAATTTCCTCTTATCCTGAAATCTCCTGCTTCTATAACATTTACTTCTACATTTACTACCAGGTAATTATACCACTCATCATTATCTGTATCCAGGCCATAATCAGTAAAACTACCAGTAAAACTTGCCTGTGGTGGTTGAAATTGGGTATAAGAATATGTACCAGTGGTATAAGCGTGTAGAATGTGATCAAGATGAATATTACCTTGTTCTAATACTATATAATACAATTTATACGGTCCATCATACCCCTTATTATAAATTTCTCTACCATCAAATTTGACCTCTACACTGTATGTTCCAGGTGATAAAGATATATCAGTATAGGCATGGCTTATATAATCACTTTCTAAATTATCACATAACCCCCCTTTTATTCTAAATTCTCCAGTTTCTGAAACATTTATTTCTACATTTATTACCAAATAATTATAATATTCATCATCATCATCATCTGTATCCAATCCATAATCAGATAGTTTACCAGTAAAATGTGCAGTTATAGTTCCTGCCTCACTATATCCTGAAAGACTTAACCAGATACTTATTATTAATATACCTAAAATAATAATTTTCTTTTTCATAGCTCTTCTTTGTAATCGAATTAAACGAATTAAACTAAATTTTTTAGTAATCGGATTAAGCGGATTTATCGAATTATTTTTATCCGTTTACTAATTATTCTTCCCTTTTAATCTTTTTTACCTTTGGAACTTCTGATTCTTCTTTCGTTAGTGAAGATTTCGTAGATTCAACTTGTCGCTTCTCTTTATCTATATCTTCTATTCTGACGATGAAAATATCAGAACCTTCGCCTATCATACCTATAAAGAGTAATTTTTTACTATCAGTAGACCATGATAGTTCCCGCCATATTTTTGGTACATTCTCAATTTTTCTCAATCCACTTCCATCACTATTTATAAGCCACACCTCTCCACTTCCACCAAAGATAGCCATTTTTTTATCCGGAGACCATATTAAACCACAACCTGTATTTTCCATAATTAATTTATTTGTTCCATCAGGATTTTTTATCCAAAGGTCTATCTTGGGTAATTTTTTCTCTCCAGTAATAACTGGGATTTCCCCTTCTTTTAAAGGAATACCATCTGCTGTAAAATAGAATTTCTGACTTACTGGGAAAGCTAGTGCTCTCCGAACTTGTTCCATTTCTCTAATCTTACTATGTTTCTCAAAGATAATGGTATGTCCTTCTCCGGGTGCCCAAATTGGTTCGTATTCATCATATGGGTCACCACCTAATACTTCCATCTTTTTTGTATTGACATCTATTACTACACATCTTCCAGGGTCAAACCTATGCCATGAAGTTTGAGCACATAAGATTTTAGTATCATCAGGAGACCATTTTGGAAGTCTATAACTCATTATATCGTTAGGCTTAGGAGTAAGACATATTTCTTCTGTCCCATCAACATTCATTATCCAAAGAGTATCCCTATCTTTCCCTGTTTCTAAAATCCCATTTCTATCTGTATCTTCTCTCAATATATAAGCAATCTTCCTTCCATCATGTGACCAAGTTGGCTCCATCTTCATAGTTTTAGGGACAGTAGGAGTTATTTGTATAGCTTTTATAGACAACTCACTACTTTCTACTTTCTTAGATCCTTCTCCCATAAACTTGCTTTTGGCTATACCTACTCCAACAAGAAATAGTACCCCAAGAATAATCAATAATAGATTAATAAAAAATTTATTATTTTTGATCATTTTGATCACCTCTCAAAATTTTGTTTTAATGATCTTCTAACCATTGAGCTTCACTATAGTTGTATGGTGCATTAGGATATGTCCATGACTTCAGAAGTATATTTAACCTCTGTTTTATTTGAATTGCATACCTTATCGATTCTTCTGACATTAAATCATCTCTTACAATATACATCCAAGCATAACTCCTTAGTATTTGACCTACTCCTAATTCTCCTCCGTTATATCCAGCTAATGCCTTAGCTAACAAATCAATATTGTCATCTCCACTGACTTGACAGTAATTAAAAGCAGTATTTAAGCAGGGCACATTCATATACTGAGCCCCTGCTAATAAATTTCCATCGGGTGCATATAAGTTAGTATTTGCTGGTATATTGCCTAAATTATTATATGCCAAACTATTAAATGGTTGGATTTGTAAGAATCCTAATGCACCTCTAAAAGATATAGTAATTCTTCTATTCTGCCAGTGAGTGCCACTTGATTCCTGCTCTATCATGCCTCGCAAAAGTTCCTCTTCATCTGTACTATCAGGTGGAATATCTGTAATAATTCCTTCTGGTAGATTAGTAATATCAGCAGATGCATCCTCTCGCCATTGTGGAAACCGAGCATCATTTTGTGTAATTGTATTTTCTGCAAAGACATCTAACGCATTTTGAAAGTTATTACGATGATTAAGTAAATTTGTAATCGTATCTGCATTAACCTGGCTACCAGGTGGATTTAACTGATTTTCTGATAACCAGGTACCTTGATTTGCTCTCTTAAATCTAATCACCTCTTCTCTTGTATGAGGACCATACATACCATCTATTTGATTTCCAATAAAATCATAGCATATAAACCTGAGTAAATTCTGCATCCTTTCTACATCATACCCATTTATATTCTCCTGTAAAACTCTACTTCCACTTCTTCTAACACCTGGATTAGAATACCCATCTGTCGGGTTAGTATCTACTACCGTACTTGTTGCTGGTTCTATACCAGGATACTCTGCTCGAATTATTATATCACCTAATTGCCGAGTAGTCCTTATATGTAAGTGTCCTGTTGCTATTCCATTTTGAGTTAGCCCACTGGTTGTTCGTCTTCCTCTAAAATCTCCATAAGTTTGTCCTTGAACTACTCTAAATGTAACCAAATGATTATTGTCATCTGTATCTATTGGTTCCCCTGCATCTACTATACCATCATTATCAGTATCTATAATAATCTCTGCCCTTACCTCTGCTTCATGCTCTTCATCTGCTAATAGATATGAGTTTTCATCTGCCTGACCATAATGCCATGGAGTTTGTACCTGATTATCTATATCAATTGGTCTTATGATTAATTTTATCAATCTATCCTGTGGTGGTGTAGTGTGACTTACATTTATTGCTAAATTTAGCCTGTCTTCTAAAGTCTCTGGCTGTTTTACAGGCTCACCCGGTATTACTGTCATCTTTAGATCATAACATCCTTCAGTTGCATACTCATCACTATCCTGTCTATGCCCATCCCACCTAAAAAATGGGTTAAAATCTGGAGTTGTCGGCTCTGGCTTGGAGATAATTTCTTTAAAGACTAATTTTTGAGTCTGGGAATTATATATCTCTATTATAACACCTCCACAACTATCCTGTAAATAATAAATTATATCTGAATAAGTTGTGGGAACTACATTATAAGGGCTTATATTATTCGGTTCAACCTTTAAAATCTTGATAAATGGCATCTTTGTGTTAGCCTGTATTTTATATATTGGCTCCACTGGATTTTCATTACCATTTGCATCCTTAGCAGTAATGATGTAATAATAAGTAGTTCCTGACTCTAATCCAGTATCATTGTAATAATTATGATTTCTATCAGTATTCCAGAATATATTTGTGTAAGGACCATTTGGAGTTTGACTTTTATAAAGATTGTATCTATCAAAATCAGCCTCAGTACTTCTACTCCAAATCAAATCTATCTCCGTCTCCTTCTCAGTAATATCAGTAACAGTCGGTCTTGCAGGAGGGGTGGTATCTGGTGGTGGTTCTTCGGTATATGGTGTAGCATAAGATTCATTTGAGGCATCAGTTTCTATGCCAAACTCACTTTCTGCCTTGACATAGTAATAGTAAGTAGTATCTGCTATTACATCCGTATCATCATAATAGGTATCTTTGACCAATGATGCAATTTTAGTATAATTTCCTCCTGCTGGCTTGCGATATACATTGTATCCTGCTACTGTATCTATACTCCCTATCCAGCCTAAATAAACTATATTCTCTCCTCCAATAGCAGATAATCCCCACGGTGGCTCTGGTTTAGTTAAATCCTTTGGTATCTCAGAGTTTATTTGAGATAATTCACTCTCATTACCTGAGGTATCTACTGCGGTTATACCATAATAATATCTTTGTCCTGAAGTTAATTGATATGCAGTAAATGAGGTATTAGTAATATTATATGCTAACCCATCATATTTATAATAATAACTCTCCTTAGTTGGCGTACCTCTATCTCCTTCATAAATATTGTAGTAACTCACATCATTATCAGGTGGTGCGGTCCATGATAGATCAAGTTCACTGCCATTACCTGGATCATTAATCTGTAAATTAGTCGGAGGAGCAGGAGGGGTGATATCTCCTGGTGATAAAGGAGCAGCAGAAACTACTGAAGAGGCTTCTGATTCATTCCAATAATTATCTATGGCAGTGACTATAAAATAATATGGTTTTAATTCAGTTAAGTTACTAAATGTATAATCAGTTATATTCTTATCAACAAAAATACAATAATCAAAATTATAAGGAGTAATATATTCATCATCCTTTATATGCACACAATAGTAATTTAAATCTAATTCAGAATTGGGATTCCATGATACTGTAATTTGTAGTACATCTGGTGCAGCCTGTAGTCCGGTAGGCTTTGATGGAGGTGTAGCATCTAATACTACTACCTGTATAGTATCTGTACCTGGATTACCCGCACCATCCTCTACATATAACTTAGTGGTATATGTCCTGGGGTCCCAAAAAGTCCAGTAAACTATCTCTCCTTCTTTATCATAATATCCATCATTTTCAAAGTCCCATTTATATGTTACTATTTCACAATCATCATAAGATGCACTACCATCAAACCGGACTGTTTCTTCTTCATATACCCATTTATCATAACCGGCATCTGCTATTGGCGGTTGTCTATCAACTATTATTACTTGTGGTAAAGTACAGGTCCCCATATTCCCGGCGGCATCTTGAGCCCTGTACCAACAATATTTTTCACCATCTGTATCATAATAGTGTGCAACAGAAGTTGTTCCAGGAGGAATTTCAAGCCAGGTACCGCCATTACCCCAATAGTCTGCTGTCCAATTTATCCATGTTTTAATCACTCCAACATTATCATCATTCCTTAAAGTGGCATAAATAGTCCCATCATTATCATACTTAGTATCAGTATCTTTGTCATCCCCTAACTTCATTATCCATGCTTCTGGTAAAGTAGTATCTCTTACTGTAACTGTTATAATATCGGTATCAGTATTTTCAACATTATCTGTCACCCGCAGTTTTACTTTATATACCCCTGGGTCATCATAAGTATGATAAATAAATGAAAGCCAACTCCAGTCATCATATTTACCATCATTTTCCCAGTCCCATTCATATTTAGATATGCCAATATTATCTATTGAACCACTGGCACTAAATTCTGTTGAGGTATCTTCATCTATTTCTTTATCGCCACCTGCATCTGCTGTAGGTGGAGTTTTATCTATGGTGATATAATCATAAGTTTTGTTTTCATTCCCCGCTTTATCTTGAACTTTGTACCAGCAATATCTTTGACCCTCTCCAATATAAACATACCACTCAGATTTATGTGAAGGTGATATTTCTATCCAGGTACCACCATTACCAAATTCATCTGTTGTCCAATTTATCCATGCGTTACTAACCCCAGCTCCATAATCCCAGTTATCTAATGTAGCATATACCCAGCCATCATTATCATACAAATTATTCCCACCTTCTTCATCACCTAATACTACACTACAACCTGGCTTAGTATTATCAACTTTAACAGTAATATTCTTTTCTGCATTATTACCAGCCTTATCTACGGTGATATAAGATATATCATAACTACCATCTGCATAGTTAGTGGTATTCCATGAGTAGCTGGTGGCATATGTATCCACCACACCATTAATAATAATGCGATAATCTTCAATTCCAGAGGTAGAATCTTGAGCAGAAAAACTAACTGTAACCTGTCCTGTAAGAATAGCACCATCTTTGGGATTATAATCGGTTATCTCAGGAGCAACCGTATCAATCCCACACCAATAACCCGGCTCTGCGTATCCTGACCAATTACCTGCATAATCTTTTGCCTTAAATCTAAAGGCATATTTATTCCCATGACTACCAGAATACCAAAAATCATAAATAGTATTTTTACAATCTTTATAGTCAATAAGATCATTAATTGCTACTTCTACATCTCCTTCTGCAACTCCTGATGTCTTATCAGAATACTCAAGGTCAATATAAAGATCGATACTCTTTACCCAGCCTTTAGGGTAATTAATAGAAACTTCAGGTGGAGTAGTATCAAGAGTGATAGTATCATCATCAGTCATACTATCTATTGGCTCATCCCACCAAAACCATGCATATACTATTTTATTTCCTTCTCCAGATGACAATGTCCAGGATTTAGATGTTTCAAAAGGTTCCCACTCACTCCAATCTGAATCCTCATTAGCAAAACACATCCAATCTGCCTTTGGAGTTGTTGATAAGGTAAGAGTAACATCACGAGAGTTTGTATAGGGAGCATTATTATTTATTACAATTGATCCTGAAACAGCTTTTACCTCAGCAATATTCAGTAAATTCAAGATAATAGAAATGGTAGATATGATAAAAGATAACTTCTTAATACCCATTTTACCCCTTCTTTTCGCTTACTGATTATTTTAATACCCCTAATTCCTTTTTAACCTTAGTCATCTCCTTAGCCGCTTTATCTAATACAGGTGAACTTCGAGAATCCATTAATTCTTCAAGCACTTTCAGTGCCTCCTGCAATTTCCCTTCTTCTTTTAACTCAAGTGCCTTATCAAACAATTTTTGTTGGTGTTGAAGTATTTTTTCATGCCACTCTTTGTATATTTGTTTCCTTTTCTCATCAGATATTTTGAAATGAGGAAGGGGTTTAGGCTCTGGTTTAGGTGTAAGTATTCTTTTTATCTTTTTAATAGCCATTTCTGCCTCTTTTGCTAATTTACTATCTGCTTGGGCAGTATCTACTACCTCCTGAAAACACGCTAATGCCTCTTTAAAGTTTCTTTCACGATAATATTTAATCCCTGAATTAAATTGATAATTTGGGTAATATTCTTTAGGTATTTCAATCTTAGGAGTCGGTTTAGGTTGAGATAATAAAGCATTTTTTCTTTTTTCTTCATTAATCTTATCAATCATATATTTAGCTTGATTAGATGCTTTAGTATCTGGATATTTTTTGATAATTGATTCAAAAATTTGTATAGCCTCATCGTATTTTTTTTGATTAGCAAATTTTATGCCGTTGACCAGTTCTATTTCTGGCAATGGATTTATTTTGGATTTTGAATCTGGGATTTGTTTAAGATGGTCTTTTAGTTCTTCAGTTCCTGTTTTTTTTAGTTTTCCTTTATCCATCATCACTTCCTTTTCATCTATACTTAACAATTTATCTTTTTCTGCCCAGGTTATATTAAAGCAAGTAATCAAAGTTAGTATTAAAACTAAAACAATAATTTTTTTAGTCATTTTTTTTCACCTCCATGATTTAGTTTTAGTACACGGATTTATCGGTGGTGTCTTAATCTAGCATAAAGGTTGAAATAGTGTAAGAAAAGGAGATATGGGGATTATGGAGATTAGGAGATAAATTCATTCTAAAATTTTGCAAAGGACTATGAATAATCTCCATCTCTCCCTGTAACCATTCAGCCACAGAGGCACAGAGTTCACAGAGAATTAGAGAAATTAGCCACAAATGGACACGAATTAACCTGTGACATTCGATAAATGTAATGCGAACCTTTAGGTTCGCTTTCCTGCTTGCCAGAAGCGAGGCTAAAGCCTCGCACTACAAATCTTTTTATTATTCGTGTTCATTCGTGGTTATATATTCGCTCTGTGTTCTCTGTGACTCTGTGGCTATATCCCTGAACGGTTACCTCTCCCTTTTCTCCTTATCCCCTTTTGGACACCAAATTTGCATAGATTTCACTATTAGAGTTATTTTCAGACACCACCGAAAATTCGTAATCTGTGTCCGTAATTAGGCTGAAGGTTGATGGTTGAAGATTCAGGTATAGTGCCTCGTGTCTCCTCTCCTTCTCCCTTTCTCCGTTTCCCCGTTTCTCCCTTTCTCATCTGTCCTCTGATGACTGCTTGCTTATTTCACCTTAACGATTCAAGTCTTTCTTCCGGAGCAATAATATCTGCAATGCGAACACCAAAGTTATCATCAATAACGACAACTCCGCCTTTCGCAATTAATTTACCGTTGACAAAAATATCGACTGGTTCATTAGCCATTTTATCTAACTCAACAATTGAGCCTGAACCTAAATCTAATATTTTTTTAATCGTCATTTTCTTTCGGCCAATTTCAACACTAACATTCATTGGGACATCCATTAACAGTTTTAAGTTTGCTGGTAATTGCTCTGTTTCAGTCGGTTTCAATCTGGTAAATTGAACTGGATGAACTCCCGGGGCAAATGCTGGTTTTTCTACTTCTTTAGGTTTTGCCGTCTCTCCCATAACCGTTTTAACTATTGGTTTAGCGATATTTAATGGTAGCAACTGAACTAATTTACCTTCACTTAAATCACCTAATGTCAGATTGTAATCTACCTCAACCACTTTACTTTCGCGGAATACAGGAAGGTCTTTGGGAACACCCTTCTGGAAATCAACGATCTTTATTTTAGGTGGGGAGGCGGTTACAGTTTTACCGATGGTCGATGACAAAGACACCGCAGAAGATTCTATCATTTGTCCTAATGCCTCACCCAGGGCACCTAAATACAAATCGTTTATTTCTTCAGGTGGTGAGGTTCCATCGCCACCCATCATTAAATCGGCAATCATTGCCCCGTGTTCTTTCAGAAAAACGATATAAGTTGGTCCTTTAATTCCACCAGAATATTCTACCTCAACCACAATTGCTGTGCCGGGGACCTCTTTTGTAATACTATCCGGAGTAATCTCATTGATTTCCGGAGCGGCAATAGTTACCTGTTTATTTAAAATAGTTGAAAGTGCAGTTGCCGCGGCGTTCATTGAAGAACCAGAAATATCTTTTAAAACACTACCTTCTTCTTTAGTCAATCCTGTTGTTCCTTCTTCTTCCTCTGCCTCTTCGCCTAAAAGAGCCTCTAATTCAGCTTGTGTAAGTTCATTTCCTCCAACCATTGGATTTTCGCCTCCTTTTCACCGGTTACCAATTACCAATTTTAGTAGACCTTTTTTGCCACTAAAAGTATAAGTCCCCCCTGGTTTGTTTTATGCCAGATAAATCTCTTAATCTTCCGATAAAAAGCCCTTATTTGTGGAAGTAATTTCTCTGACACCTCATAATCCAACCATCTTCTTGGGATACTTAAAGAGGTAACCGCTATAAGATTAAAACCATTTATATTGAATAATCTTTTTAATGTCTGATATGGAAAATTAAAAATATGTCCTTCTGCAAATAAAAAGTTAGTTAACCCTTTTTTTCCTCTTGCCTCTGCCCCAGAAACATTAGGCACAGTGGCTAAAACCAGCCCTTCTTTTTTTAAAATTCGATTTACCTCTTTTAATATCCCATTTGGGCTGACGACATGCTCTAAGACATCCAACATTGTCACGAGGTTAAAACTTTGTGTTTCAAAGCCTATCTCCTCCACCGAACCTGTAAATACTTCTAATCCTAATTCTTCTCTGGCATATTCAGCCGCATCATTGGAAAATTCTACACCTTTTGCCTCATAACCCTGTTTTTTGAGCAATTCAATGAAAAAGCCTAACGCACATCCTACATCCAGACAAACAAATTTCTCTTGAAAACAAATTTTTCCCAGAGTTTTATCCCAGAATCTTAAAATTGGTTCAAATCTGTATTTAATTATATGATGTTTTCTTTGAGCGTATTCTTTAAATCCATACTCTTGATAATAGCCAGATGAATAATATTTCTTTAATTCTTCTTTTGTGGCAATAGGGTGGCGAAACATCAAACCACATTCTTCGCATTGAAAAATAGTCGTGTTCCCTATTTCGCAAAGTTTTTTAACAACACTCTCCCCACATAAATCACAATTCATCTTATATATTATAACAGATTATTGGTTAATGTCAAGAAAAATTTCGACCTGTGCAGGTAGAAAATTAAGGAAGCAGATTTTTAATAGTAAGCGGGTGGATTTAGTAAGCGGATTTAACGGATTTAGCGGAAAAAGAAATAAAAAAAATCCGCTCAATCCGTTTAATCCGCTTACAAAAATTGTAACCGTTCAGGCTATATATCAAAAGTGTAAGAAAGGGGATAAGGAGATAAGAGTGATATGGAGATAAGATAATAGAAATAGATTGAAATTTATAGAAATAGGTAGAAATTGATTGTGG